>JAJHPN010000279.1 GCA_020890855.1 Candidatus Contendibacter sp.
GGCGCAGAAAAGCCGCTCGCTGCTCAATGTCGCCTTCATCCCAGCATCGTTGCTCATCGGGATCAGCTCCGGCGAGCGCGGCGAATTTCCAGTCAGCGTTCTGGGCGGCCAGCCAGGCGCCCCGGCGTCCCAGCGCCTCCCGCAATGGCTCCCGCAATGCGACCGATTTGCGGCCCAGTTCCAGCGTCGGCGGTAATAATCGAGGCGGCAGGCAGTGTCCGGTCGTAGCCAATAGCCGGCAGGCTTCAGCCAGCAGCAGGGGCTGACTGTTTTCAATCATCCTGGACTGCGCTGGGTTTCTCCACCGCCAGCAGCAGCAGGCCCAGGCCATGTTTGCAGGGAAACTTGCGGCTGGGGCAGGTGCATTTGAACGCCAGCCCATCGAGGTCGACTGACACCTGATAGGGTTTGCCGCCGCTGCCCTGACACTCGCCCCACAACAGATCGGCCGACTGGCCCAAGGTCGGCCATTTGGCGGGCTTAACCAAGTCGCGTCCGGCTTTCACTGACGCCGCATCGGGGGCAAGGGCGACTACCTGATCCGCATTGAGGTTCATGAATAATGAAGGCTGAGGGTTAAAGGGGCCGCGTTCAAAGCAGCGGATGCTTGCAGATCAGCTAGACTTTAGGATGCGTCGGACTGCGCCGCTGATGCTTATTTTACCCAAATAAACGTTGGATTTGCTTTCAAGCGCGCAAAATCTGCGTCCCGATTTTTCCGTCTTTAGGAGCCGCCCATGATTCATTTTCCCGATCCAGAGCAGAAAGTAACTGTCCAAATTGATGAAGACGCCGAATTGGAGTTGCGGTTAAAGCATGTTATGGCGCCGCCCGGCAAGAAAATTTCCCTGCTGGATGATTACGATCCGGGTTTTACTGCGGGTTTCAAAAACAAAAAGGCTGCCAGCAAGAAACTGGAAGCGAATATCGCGGAACTGGCCGAATACCAGGACATGTTGTACGCCCAAGATAACTATGCCCTATTGATCCTTTTTCAGGCGATGGACGCTGCTGGCAAGGACGGCGCCATCAAGCACGTCATGTCCGGGATTAATCCGCAGGGGTGTCAAGTCTACAGTTTCAAGGCGCCTTCGACTGAAGAACTGGATCATGACTATCTGTGGCGGAGCATGAAATGTCTGCCGGAACGGGGCCGAATCGGTATTTTCAATCGTTCCTATTACGAGGAAACCCTGGTGGTTCGGGTCCATCCAGAATTACTGGATCAGCAGAAAATTCCGTCGTCGGCTCGCCAAAATATCTGGAAAAACCGCTATGAACAGATCAATTCATTTGAAAAATATCTGGTTGAGAATGGGATCGTTGTACTGAAGTTTTTTCTTAACTTATCCAAAGATGAGCAGAAAAAACGGTTTCTTGAGCGTATTGACCGACCGGAAAAAAACTGGAAATTCTCGACGGCTGACATTAAAGAGCGTGGATTCTGGGACGATTATCAAAAAGCGTATCAGGACTGTTTTAACCACACCAGCAGCGAATGGGCGCCTTGGTTTATTATCCCGGCGGATAACAAGTGGTTCACTCGTCTCGCCGTGTCGGAAATTGTCGTTCATACCTTAAAAAGGTTAAATCTGCGCTACCCGGAAGTCAGTGAGCAGCGCCGCCAGGAATTACAGGAAATTCGCAAGCTTATTGAGAGCGAATCCGCTAAAAAGAAAGAAGGCTGAATAACCATCTTCGCCAGGCAAGTGATTCCGCAAGAGGCTTGAACAGATTCACCAGCGCTGGCGTATGGCGTTAAATTCCATCGCCATCGCCACTCCAGAGTGGCAGTTCCGACCGTTCCGGGTTTTGGCCATCATTCAGGAAGACCCGCAACTGGCGTGGTTTGGCGAACACCGCATCGCCCACCTGTAACGGATCGGCGGCATAGCGGTCGCGAGTCATTTCCACTTCGGCAATCTCGCCATCAGCCTGTTGGCGCAATTCCAGCCGCACCAGCGAACCGAGAATATGAACCCGGTTGATGGTGGCCGCGATCGTGGTGTCGCCGTCTTCCGGTTCCCGCAGTAAATCAATGTCATGTGGCCGGACGTAAGCCGTGGCTGGCGCCGATTCGGCATGCTGATATTCCGGCGCCTGAACCCGCAATTCGCCCAGGCGCACCCAGCCGGAATGCGCCCGGCCATGAAACAGGTTGATGTGGCCGAGAAACTGGTAGACGAATGGGGTCGCCGGGGTGTCGTAAACTTCCTGCGGCGAACCGATCTGTTCAATCCGGCCATGATTCATCACGACAATCCGGTCGGCCACTTCCAGCGCTTCTTCCTGATCGTGCGTGACGAAGACGCTGGTCATGTGCAGTTCATCGTGCAGGCGACGCAACCAGCGGCGTAATTCCTTGCGCACCTTGGTATCCAGCGCCCCGAACGGCTCATCCAGCAGCAGCACTTGCGGTTCCACCGCCAGCGCCCGGGCCAGCGCAATCCGTTGCCGTTGCCCGCCCGACAGTTGCGAGGGATAGCGGTCCGCCAGCCAGTCGAGCTGAATCAAACTCAGCAATTCTTCGACCTTGGCGCGAATCTGCGGCGCACTCGGGCGGCGCGCGCGCGGTCGCACCTGCAGGCCAAAGGCGACATTCTCAAACACCGTCATGTGCTGGAACAGCGCGTAATGCTGGAATACGAAACCCACTTTTCGATCTCGGACCGGGCGGTGGGCGGTTTCCTCGCCGTTAAACTGGATCGCGCCGGCGTCAGCGTTTTCCAGTCCGGCGATGATCCGCAGCAGGGTGGTCTTGCCGCAGCCGGATGGGCCGAGCAGGGCCACCAGTTCTCCAGCGTTAATGTCAAGATCAATGCTGTCCAACGCGGTAAAGTGGCCAAAGCGCTTGCTCAGAGCGCGGATTGCAATACTCATCCTTCAGTTTCTCCTCTCGCCGCCAGCGCCGCCCGTCGGGTTTGGCGGGCTTGCCATTCGATCAGGGTCTTGACCGCCAGCATGACCAGCGCCAGCACCGTGAGCAGCGAGGCAACGGCGAATGCGGCGGCAAACTGATATTCGTTGTAGAGAATTTCAACTTGCAGCGGCAGGGTGTTGGTCGCGCCGCGGATGTGGCCGGAAACCACCGATACCGCGCCAAATTCACCCATCGCCCGGGCGGTGCAAAGGATTACGCCATACAGCAGACCCCATTTGATGTTGGGGAGGGTAATGCGCCAGAAGGTTTGCCAACCGCTTGCGCCCAGCACCAGCGCTGCTTCTTCTTCCTCAATGCCCTGTTCCTGCATCAGCGGGATTAATTCGCGGGCGATGAACGGGAAGGTGACGAATACGGTCGCCAGTACGATGCCGGGGACGGCAAAGAGGATCTTGATGTCGTGCGCGGCCAACCACGGGCCAAGCCAGCCTTGAGCGCCGAACAGCAGCACATAGATCAAGCCGGCGATCACCGGCGATACGGCGAATGGCAGATCGATCAAGGTGGTGAGGACGCTTTTACCGTGGAACTCGAACTTGGCGATCGCCCAGGCGGCGGCGACGCCAAAGACCAGATTCAGCGGCACCGCAATTGCCGCGCACAGCAGGGTCAGCCGGATCGCCGCCACCGCGTCGGGATCGACGATTGCGGCGAGGTAGACGCCAATCCCCTTGCGCAGCGCCTCGTAGAACACCGCCGCCAGCGGCAAGAACAGAAACAGGGTCAGAAACCCCAGCGTCAGGCCGATCAGCAGCCGGCGGACGATGGGCGGTTCAGTAATGCTCCGTTGGATGGGCGAGACCATCGTAGTCATACAGGTCCTCGGTCAGGCGGCATGACGCCGGCGGCTCCACCATTGGAGCAGGTTAATCAACAGCAGCAACAGGAAGGAAATGACCAGCATAACCACGGCAATGGCGGTCGCGCCGCGATAGTCGTACTGCTCCAGCTTGGTCACGATCAGCAGTGGCGTAATTTCCGACACCATCGGCAGGTTGCCGGCGATAAAAATCACCGAGCCATATTCGCCAATGCACCGGGCGAAAGCCAGCGTGAACCCGGTCAGCAGGGCGGGGCGAACGGCGGGAAAAATGATCCAGCGGAAGGTCTGCCAGCGGGTAGCGCCGAGACAGGCGGCGGCTTCTTCGACTTCGGCTTCCAAATCCTCCAGCACGGGCTGCACGGTGCGGATCACGAACGGCAGGCTGATGAACACCAGCGCGACGACCACGCCCAACGGGGTAAAAGCCACCTTGATCCCGATCAGCGCCAGCTTGCCGCCGATCCAGCCGTTGCCGGAATACAGGGCGGTGAGGGCGATGCCGGCGACCGCCGTCGGCAAGGCGAACGGCAGATCGATCATCGCGTCCACCAGCCGCTTGCCGGGGAAGGAGTAACGGACCAGCACCCAGGCGATCATCAATCCAGTGCCGGTATTGATCAGCGCAGCGAGCAGCGAAGCGCCGAAGGTCAGTCGGTAGGAGGCCAGCACCCGGGGCGTGGTCACGATCGCCCAGAATTCCGTCCAGTTCAGATCGGTGGTTTTAATGAACGCTGCTGACAGGGGAATCAGCACGATCAGGCCCATGTACAGCAGGGTGTAGCCCAAGGCCAGGTTGAAGCCCGGCAGGACGCTGCGCTGTTTCAGACGGAAGTGCATCAGTCCATTGCTCTTGAGGATAGGCGTAGCCCGTTATTGATAAATCTGGTCGAAAACGCCGCCATCGGCGAAATGAGTTTGCTGGGCTTGTCGCCAGCCGCCCAACCGTTCGTCAATGGTGAATAACCGGATGGCGGGGAATTGCCCGGCGAATTGGGCGGCGATCGCCGGATTACTGGGCCGGTAAAAATGCTTGCCGATTAACTGCTGGCCCTCATCGCTATACAGATAGTCCAGATAAGCCTGAGCGACTGGGCGGGTTCCTCGCTTATCAACCACCTTGTCAATCAGCGCGATGGGGGGTTCGGCCAGAATGCTCTCGGCAGGCGCCACGATCTCGAACTGGTCTGGCCCCAGCTCCTTAATCGCCAGAAACGCTTCATTTTCCCAGGTCAGCAGCACGTCGCCGATGCCGCGTTCCACAAACGTAGTCGTCGATCCGCGCGCGCCGGAATCCAGCACCGGGACGTTTTTAAACAGTCGGGTGATGAATTCCCTGGCCTTGGCGTCATCGTTGCCGTTCTGACGCAGCGCATGGCCCCAGGCCGCCAGATAGTTCCAGCGGGCGCCTCCGGAAGTTTTGGGGTTGGGCGTGATCACCGCAATGCCCGGTTTGACCAGATCGTCCCAGTCCTTGATCCCTTTCGGATTACCTTTGCGCACCAGAAATACGATGGTCGAGGTATAAGGCGAACTGTTGTTAGGCAGCCGCTGTTGCCAGTCTTTGGGCAACAGCCCGGCCTTGGCGCTGATTTCATCGATGTCGTAAGCCAGCGCCAGCGTCACAACATCCGCTTCCAGACCATCGATCACCGCCCGGGCCTGCTTGCCGGAACCACCGTGCGATTGCCGGATATTCAGTTTGTTGCCCCCGTTTTTGGTTTGCCAATAGGCGATGAAAGCGCGATTGAAGTCCTGATACAGCTCACGGGTCGGATCGTAGGAGACGTTGAGCAGGATCAGGTCTGCCGCCCGACCGGCTGGAACGGCCAGCAGCCCGAAAGTCAGAATCAGAACGGACAGCAGTTGGAAAAGGCGCTGGATCATCAGCTTGACTCCTGGTTCGCCATAAAGAAAATCCCGGTGAACAGGGCTTGTCCACCGGGCGGTGCGAACTTTAACAGGCCGCCATTATGACGAAAAATAATAAAAAATTTTATGAATATAAACTTTGGTTGTTTGACAGCCTTTGTTTAACGACCCTGCATCAGGGCGTTTCCAGAGTTAACGCCAGAATCACGGTCGAGCGGGGCTCGACGGTAAAGTCGCCGCTGGCCGGCAACACCAGGGCCCCAGCCGTCTGATGGGGATTGATGGTGTCGAGCAGACAGCGCCAGCCAACTGCATTCTTAACTGTTGGCATCCGGAACGGCACCTGGTCAGTGCTGGCGTTGAAGATGATCAACAGGGTGTCGTCATTAGCTGGATAACCGTCCGGCGTGAAGTATTCGCCGGCATCACCGGCCAGCAACATCCCGAAACAGCGGGCTTTGGGTTCCTGCCAGTGGTATTCGTTCATCGCCCCGCCGCCGGGACTGATCCATTCAATATCGCGCAGGCCCGTGGTTTTGGAGATTTGCGATCCATGCAGAAAGTGGGGTCGACGTAATACCGGATGTTCATGGCGCAGGTTGATCAGCCGGCGCACAAAGTCGAGAAACTCCTGCTCTTCGACGGAAATGCCAGTCCAGTTCAGCCAGTTGATTTCGTTATCCTGACAATAGGCATTGTTATTGCCCTGCTGGCTGCGGCCAAACTCGTCGCCGGCCAGCAGCATCGGCGTACCCTGAGCCAGGAGTACGGTGGCGATCAGATTACGGCGCTGGCGCTGGCGAATCTGGCGGATGGCCAAGTCAGGGGTCTCGCCCTCAATCCCGTAGTTACAACTGAAATTGGAGGGATGGCCGTCACGGTTATTTTCGCCATTGATCTCATTGTGGCGGTTGTTGTAGCTGACCAGGTCGGCCAGAGTGAAACCGTCGTGACTGGCGACGTAGTTAACCGCCGCCCACGGTCGCCGGAAGTCGTGTTCAAACAGGTCGCTGGAGGCGAGCAGGTTGGGGGCCAGGCGCGGGATCATCCCGTCATCGCCGCGCCAGAAGCCGCGCACCGTGTCGCGGAACCGGTCGTTCCATTCGGCGGTGCCGGCGGGGAAGCTGCCGAGCTGGTAGCCGCCTGGTCCGATGTCCCACGGTTCGGCGATGACTTTAACCCGCGACAGCGCCGGATCCTGACGGATGGCGTCGAAGAAGCCGCCCCAGCGATCGTAACCGTGATCTTCCCGGCCCAGCGTCACCGCCAGATCAAAGCGGAAGCCGTCAACGTGCATCTCGTTGACCCAGTAACGCAGACTGTCCATCACCATTTGCAACACCCGGGGATGAATCAGATTGAGGGTGTTGCCGCAGCCGGTATCGTTGATGTAGTGGCGGCGGTCGCCGGGCTGAAGCCGGTAATAGGAGACGTTATCGATGCCGCGAAAGCTGAGGGTGGGCCCCATCTGGTCGCCTTCAGCGGTGTGGTTGTAGACCACATCCAGCAGCACCTCGATGCCGGCGTCATGCAGACGCTTGATCATGGTCTTGAATTCACCCAGATCGCCGCCGCTCAGATAGCGCGGCTCTGGGGCGAAGAAGCACAGGGTGCTGTAACCCCAGTAGTTGCGCAGCCCGCGATCCACCAGAAAACGGTCGTCCACGAAGGCGTGAACCGGCATCAGCTCCACGGAGGTGATGCCGAGCGCTTGCAGATGCTTGATGATTTCGGGGTGGGCCAGACCGGCGCAGGTTCCACGCAGATGCTCGGGAAGACCCTCGTGATGGATGGTGAAACCACGCACATGAGTTTCATAGATCAGGGTGCGCGACCAGGGCGTTTCCGGCGGATGGTCGCCATTCCAGTTAAAGCTGGTGTCAACCACTACGCACTTGAGCATGTCGCGGGCGTTATCGCGCGCGTCAAACGACAGATCGGCGTTGGCGTGGCCCACCTGATAGCCGCAATGCTCGTCGCGCAGATGCAAGACCCCATAGAACTGCTTGGCGTAGGGATCAAGCAGCAACTTGTGATGATTGAAGCGGTGGCCGATATGTGGTTCATAAGGTCCAGAAACCCGATAGCCATACAGGGTGCCAGGCCACAAACCGGGGACATAGCCGTGCCAGACCTGATCGGTGTTTTCGGGTAGCGTCAGCCGCTCAATCTCGCGCTGCCCGGAGGAATCAAACAGGCACAACTCCACTTTTTCGGCATGGGCGGAAAACAGCGCGAAATTGACGCCTTTACCGTCCCAGGTTGCGCCAAGCGGATAGGGTTTGCCGGGCCAGACTCGAGCGCGGGAGGACATAGGCGATTCTCGCAGGTTCAGGGAAAAGGGCGGTCGGTTAGGAAAGTTTGGCGTTTAGTTTAGGACATTTTGCCAAGTAATGACCGATAGGCATGGTTATTTGCTGTTTTTATACCATCATCTCATAAACCACTCTATCCCTGCCGATAGGAAAGACGATAACGATGCACACGCACTGAAGGCAGGAACGGCTCATCCTCGATCCGCACATCGGCTCGCCGCAATCGGAGACTAACCGGTGGTTCCGCGGGTACCGGCACAAATTCCGGCAAGGATTGGCCGGGTTGCAATGGCGTCACAATCGGCAACGGCGTCTGCATCAGCCGCCGCCGCACTCCAAAATTCTCCGTAGCGGCAAACACCAGATTAGCCCGCAAATGCGGACAAACACTGCGCACCTGCGCTAGCACTTCGTCGGTGCTGATTTCCGCCAATCGTTGGCGTTCCAAAAGAACCTGCGGTGTTTCGACTCGCTGTTCCAGCAAGCGCCGGACGTCAGCCAAGCGGGTGCGCTGGATCACTCGACCTTGCCGCGACCAGGTAAAGCCAATCTTCAGCGGACGTTCCGTCAGCAGCGGGATATGCCGATAGGCCTGCTTGAGATTCAGCCGCGCCGCGCCCATTCGACGCATAGCCACGGCAATCGATTCCTGACGACGATGCAGATCAGTCATCACCGCCTTCATCTCCATTCGCCCCAGCGTCTTGAGCGCTAACACGGCTGTTTTGAACGCATCCTTGGCGGTATTGCAGATTTGGGCGGCAACCAGGGTTTCTGGACTGGCCCCAACAATGCCCGGGCAAGTCAGCGTTTCTCGGCCATCCTCGCTGCCTTCATACCAGAGCGCCCGATAGAGTTGAATGGCTTTCAGGCGCATGTCCAGTGATTCCTGCAATTCAGCCTCGGTGCGCGATACCCACACCGGCAAGGCATCCCGCCGAACGGCGCTACAAAAGGCATCCAGTTGCGTTAACAACTCTTCGAAACAATCCAGCAATGTAATGCGCAAGGCTCCTGACGCGGATGAATGTGTATCCCGTTCATATACCATCATCTAATCTCCAAACAACCTCAAAACTCCGGCAATTCAACATCCTCAAACAAAGCTAAAACCTCATCAGCAGTCTGCGCCCGCTCCACCAGCATCACCCGATCTCTTGTTAAATGCGGGGCAAACAGCTCAATAAAATCATACATATAACAGCGCAAAAAAGTACCATGCCTAAAACCAATCTTAGTCACATTCGATGCAAAAAGATGACTTGCCGTCAACTGCACCAAATCCTGATCATAATGCTGATCATACGCCATACGAGCCACAATACCCACACCCATACCTAACCGAACATAAGTCTTAATCACATCCGCATCAGTCGCAGTAAACACCACTACCGGCTTCAACTGAGCAGCGCGAAATGCCTCATCCAACTGCGAACGACCAGTAAACCCAAATACATAAGTCACCAATGGATAGCGAGCAACATCAACCAAAGTCAATTGCTTCAACCCAACTAACGGATGATCCCGCGGAACCAGAACACAACGCTGCCAAACATAACAAGGCATCATCACCAGATTATCAAACAACTCCATTGCTTCAGTAGCAATCGCAAAATCCACTTCACCCGACTGCACCAACTCCGCAATCTGCACAGGCGATCCCTGATGAACCTGCAAAGTCACTGCTGGATAACGTTCCCGAAACGCCTTAATCACCGGCGGCAAGGCATAACGGGCTTGAGTATGCGTCGTCGCAATAGACAAACTACCACGACGGTCATCACGATATTCCTCAGCCAATATCTGAATATTATTCACCTCACGTAAGATACTTTCAGCCTTAACAAGAATCTGACGACCTA
>JAJHPN010000009.1 GCA_020890855.1 Candidatus Contendibacter sp.
TGAGCGACAGGACGCCAAAAATCAGGCTGATACTGAGAATCGCGGCAACGGAATAGGCAGCGATGCGGCGCTCAAGCCGACGGTTGATCCAGCTACGTCCTCGTCGCAACCAGGCGTTCACAATTCATCCGCGCTATTCAGCGTCGATGCGGACGATGGCCCCATCCTCGGCATAACGGGCCATGAACACCTCCTGTGGCGACAGCGCATCATGCTGGTCGGGGGTAAACGGCTGTGGGTAGGTTTTGACCAGGCCGGCGTAATCGCTCACTTTTTCCAGCGCGTCCCGAATGGCGTTCCGGTCGGTGGAGCCGGCGATCCGGATCGCGCGCGCCAGGATCTGGACCAGATCGTAAGCGTGGGCGACCCCGACCGGGGACAGGATGCGCCGGGGGCCGTCAACGCCATAACGCTGAGCGGCCTGCACCACCCGTTGCGCGACAGCATCCTCCGCACCGATAAAGGAGTAGGTCTGCACCACGGCAAGGTCGACTTCCTTGAGGGCTGGACCGGCGTTCTGAAAGAGATTCCCCCCGGTAATTCCCCAAGCCGCAAAGACAGGCAAGCGCTGCTCCTTTGGCAGCGCTGCGACTTCCTTGACGAAAATGACGCCTTCCCGCTCGTTGCTGATGAAGAGCACCCCTTCCGCGCCGGCTTTCCGCAGCGTCTGGTATTGAGCCAATAGGGAATTATCGCCCCAACTGTACCACTGCATATCGATGAAAGTGACTTGAGGATCGGCTTGATCGAGGGCTTCAGCAGCCTTGAGATTGCTGCGCCCCCACTCGGTGTTAGGCGCCAGCAGACCGAGCTTGCGCAGGCCGCGCTGCTCGGCGTGACGAATCATCACCTGCATGGCCCAGGTGTCCCGGAGCGACAGGCGAAAAATATAATTCGGCCGGAAATCATGCGTGGTGATCAGGTCGGCGGCGGCCCAGGGATCGAGCAGCGGGAGCTTGAGTTGATGAATCTCGGGGATCGCTTCGACCACGACCGGGCTGTACCTGCCGCAGAGTACGGCGACGACGTTGGGGTCGGCGGCGAACTCATGCAGATTCTTGACAAAGCGCGCCGGCACCGAGCGGTCGTCCTTTTCCACCAGCGCCAGCGGGCGACCACCCAAAACACCGCCGTCGGCGTTGATTTCGTCCACCGCGATCTGGGCGCCCAGGCGGATCGCCTGGGCCGAGGTGCTGCCAACCACGCTAAACTCGGCGTCGACGCCAATCAGCACCGGAGTGGAATCAGCCCATGCGCCAGTAGCGATCATGACCAGGCAGAGGTAAAAGACCGTGCGGATTATTGTCATGGATACGATCTCCAGAATGAGCGGACGGGGTTCACTGATCGTGACTATTCAGCACTCACGATCTCTGGCCCACGGTCTTCCGCTTGCGCCGACTCAACCACGGTCTCCGGGCGGCGATTGACCCTGACTTCAGCCAGCCGCAGCAGTTCGCCCTGCCAGAGATAGCCCCGGCGCAATTCTTCGGTGACGATGCCGTTAGCGAGATCGGATCGCTGATCCAGTTCCGCCGCCCGCATGGTGTGCGGATCGAGCGGCCGACCCTCGGCGGGCAGGGCCACGACCTGCTGCGCGTTCAGCAGCTGCTCCAGCCGGCGCAGGCTGATGTCCTGGCCCTGGGCGACGGCTTGCAGCAGATCGCGCTCCCGCCGCCGCCGGCCCAATAACCGCACCCACAGCGTCGGGCGGTAATGGTTCAGCACCCGCAAACCGGCCTCAAACCGGTCGCGCAATTCCACCAGTTCCAGCAACAGCGGTTTCAACGCCGCCCGGCGCTGCTCCGGAACAGCGCTGCGGGCGCGATCCAGTTCGCCGCCGAGTTGGGTCTGACTGGCTTGCAAGGTCTCGAAGACCGCCCGGAATTCATCCAGCGCCGTCTTGACCTGACGTGATTCCAGCCGGACTTCATTTTTCAGCGCGACCAGTTCGGTAAACAGCGAATACAGATCGGTGCGTCGCCCTGCGGCATCCGCTTCCGGAGTTTCAGGCAGGGTATCGAGCGCAGCGCGAAACTGCTCCAGCAGTTGTTCTTTGATTTCAGTGTCCATGCGCGCAGGGCCGTTATTTGGAGGCGTTCAGGCGGTTGTTCAGCCATTGCCGCAATTGCGTTTCGCTCAGGCGACGGCGCGGGCCGGATTGCAGGGCGGAGGCCGCCAATCCGGCCACATCCGGGGTGTCCTGACCGAACAGCCGATAGCGCAGCCGATCCGGTCGGGTCTTGATCGCGTCAAAGGCGGCGCGGATGGTCTGAAAACGGTCAGGATCACGTTCTGGCGGATACTCGCGCACCTGGCGCAGGTAGGCTTTCTTGATGGCGTCGTCATCCGCCGTTTCAACAGCGCCCAGTACGGCAAAGGGATTCAGCATGGTCAACTCCGGCGGCGTCCGCCCCG
>JAJHPN010000232.1 GCA_020890855.1 Candidatus Contendibacter sp.
TGGTCTTCCAGACAGCCACGCTCCAACTGCGTTAGCGCTTGTAAAACGGCGATCCGCGAGCGAGTTCGCCGCGGATGGGTTCGGGAGACAGCGCCGCAGTTCAATCATGCGCTCGATTACCGTAGATCGTGCGCTAATTCGATTGAAACCGGGTCCCATATCTCTCCGCCATTTGGATTACGGATGGGTGATGTGAAGCGCTGGGGTGGTTCGATATGGCGGCCTCTCACGTCCAATAGCGATTCACTATCCATCGCTTCGCTATATTCAATTTTTAATAAACCGTACTTTTTGAAACAGTAGAACCCGCAGGCAATTTCGCCCGCATTCTTTGCAGGAGTTTGATCATGACCGAGAAGAAACCCCTCACCACCAACGCTGGCTGCCCTGTGGTTGATAACCAGAACGTCATGACTGCCGGGCCACGCGGTCCACAATTACTGCAGGATGTCTGGTTTCTGGAAAAACTCGCCCACTTTGATCGCGAAGTCATCCCCGAACGGCGGATGCACGCCAAAGGTTCCGGCGCGTATGGGACGTTCACCGTCACTCATGACATCACCCAATACACGCGGGCCAAAATTTTTTCCCAGGTTGGTAAGCAGACCGAACTGTTTGCACGCTTCACCACCGTGGCGGGCGAACGTGGCGCGGCGGATGCCGAGCGCGATATTCGCGGCTTCGCGGTCAAGTTCTATACCGAAGAAGGTAACTGGGATCTGGTCGGGAACAACACGCCAGTATTCTTTCTGCGTGATCCGCTGAAATTCCCGGACCTCAACCACGCCGTCAAGCGCGACCCGCGCACCAATCTGCGCAGCGCCAAGAACAACTGGGACTTCTGGACTTCACTGCCTGAGGCCCTGCACCAGATCACCATCGTGATGAGCGACCGAGGCATCCCGGCGACCTATCGCCACATGCACGGCTTCGGCAGCCACACCTTCAGTTTCATTAACGCGAATAATGAACGCTGCTGGGTCAAGTTCCACTTCAAGTCGCAGCAGGGCATCAAGAACCTGAGCGACGCCGAAGCCGAAGCGCTGATCGGCAAGGACCGCGAGAGTCATCAGCGCGATCTCTACGAGAGCATCGAAAAGGGCGACTTTCCGAAGTGGACGCTCAAGGTGCAGATCATGCCGGAAGCCGATGCGGCGAAGGCGCCCTATCACCCCTTCGACCTGACCAAAATCTGGCCGCACAAGGATTACCCGCTGATCGAGGTTGGCGTGATGGAGCTGAACCGCAACCCGGAAAACTTTTTCGCGGACGTGGAGCAATCGGCCTTCAATCCCGCCAACATCGTGCCCGGCATCGGTTTCTCGCCCGACAAGATGTTGCAGGGGCGGCTGTTCTCCTACGGCGACGCCCAGCGCTACCGGTTGGGCGTCAATCATCATCTGATCCCGGTGAATGCGCCGCGCTGCCCGGTTCACAGTTATCATCGCGACGGGGCAATGCGCGTCGATGGCAACCACGGCGGCACGCTGGGCTATGAGCCGAACAGCGCGGGCGAGTGGCGCGAGCAGCCGGATTTCCGTGAGCCGCCGCTCAAGTTGAGTGGCGACGCCGATCATTGGAATTACCGGGAAGATGACGCCGACTATTTCACCCAGGCCGGCGATCTATTCCGTCTGATGACGCCGGCCCAGCAGCAGGTATTATTCGAGAACACCGCCCGCTCTATCGGCGATGCGCCGCGTGAGATTCAGAACCGCCATATCGACCACTGCCAGAAGGCCGATCCGGCTTACGGCGCGGGCGTCAGCCGCGCCTTGGCGGCATTGCCAGGAAACTGAAGATTCTTTGCACAATCCGGCCGGCCCGGCGGCGGCGAGCCGGCATCCCTGCCGCTTTCAGGAGATCGCCACCATGCAGCGTACATTTGGCTTTCAACCCCATCCACCGCTATCCCCGGTGGCCCGCTGGGCGCTGCTTGGCTTTGGCGGGTTCAATTTTGTGCTGGGCGCCATCGGCCTGATTTTGCCGGTGCTGCCCACCACCGTATTCTGGATCGTGGCGATTGGCTGCTTTTCACGGGCATCGCCCCGGCTCGCCGCCCGGCTGGTCGCGCATCCGCGTTTTGGTCGCCCGTTCGCCGACTGGCTGGCCTGCGGCGCCATCGACCGGCGGGGCAAAGTGTTCGCCATCGGCGGCATGGGCATCAGTTTATTGAGCGCCACGCTGTTGCTGGAACCCGCCGGCTGGCTGCTGGGTCT
This sequence comes from Candidatus Contendibacter sp., assembly GCA_020890855.1. Lineage (GTDB taxonomy): Bacteria > Pseudomonadota > Gammaproteobacteria > Competibacterales > Competibacteraceae > RXIV01. The sequence goes on from JAJHPN010000232.1 coordinate 2,220, forward strand.
TCTCGGCTGCGCCTGGATCAGCGCTTCGGCCTATCTGGCGACGCGGCCCGCGTACTGCCCTATCGTGTGAACCGCTAATGCGGGCCTTGCCTTGGTTTACTGCGATCCGCCGTTTCAAATCTGCCGGATGATGTTGGCGATTTGCCGAGCTTCGGGAAGTTGCAGCCGTTGCACGTCTTGCAGCGCCAAGTTCA
>JAJHPN010000171.1 GCA_020890855.1 Candidatus Contendibacter sp.
ACCCAAGGCCGGGAGGGGGGCGTTGCCCCCCTGTGACCCCCCCAGGATATTTACAACAGGGTAACGACGGGGGGTTCTGGCTGGCGCGGCCTGAATGAAATTGCTAGGGTCGGGATTGCGGTACAGGCTGGGAAGCCGATGACCGCACAGGGTAACACCGGGGCGCGGCTCTTACGGGGGCCGCGCTTTCACATTTTAAGAGATTGTTAAGATGTGAAAGATAGAGCTATGGTCAATTGACCTGCTTCCTGTCGCAATAAGGAATGGACGCCATGCTGAAAAAGACGATCATCGGTTTTATGCTGGCCCTGTTCGCGGGGCCTCTTTCCGCTCATGCTGAAATGCCGGGGCAGCCCTGCACCGCCGCGCAAATTGGCACGACTAAAATGGCCGATGACAAGCAAAATATCATCGCTTGCCTGAAAACCGGAGACACTACGCCAGGGGCTAACGTCTCTGAATGGAAAGCCATGACGATGGCCGCAGATAAAGGCTACTCGCTCACTTGTACGGATTGGAAAGCCAAGCGTTTTAGCAGCAAAGATGACTGCATCATGGATGGCCGATGGCATCTGGTCTATGCAAATGATGCCGCTGGTAACACCACATATGGCAGTTTGCAGGATTTAAAGACATATGGCTATGACTATGGCGCCGACGTTAAGAACGCGGACGAAGAGGGAACACACTATTGCCAAACATTTAGTTATAGAAGCGGTGTGGCTAACTGTATGGACGGCGCGCGCGTCTCTGGCCAGGTGTTTAGCACAACCATGGCGCCGAATGACAACACCATCAACCTCGGAGCCGCAACGCGCCGCTCGGATGGTGTACGGCTCGCGGCCAATGTTGCGCGTAGCGCAAGCGGATTGGCTGAAGCGAATAACGCGCGACCTCCCAACAGCTTGTTCAAGTGGTATGTTCGTTTCTGATCATAAAAAGATCATTTTTAGAAACGGCATCTTGATCGTCAGATAGGGGAGGCTTCATCGTTGCTTTGGCGAGCCGTCTTTTGCTTTTTGCGTTTTAACGGCCTCTAGGCGCGTTCTGACCTTGGGGGGGTGGTCTTCCTAGCCTCCCTTCCCTACAACCCCTTTCTGGGTCATCTCTGATGCACTAGCGGGCATGTTCTTGGTTGGGGGTGGTCCGGCCTCCTTCCTGGAGAGCCGTCTTTTGACTTTTGGGCGGCTCAGTCCCCCGGCTTGTTACCTTGTTGCAAATATCCTGGGGGTTTCTGGCTGGCGCGGCCTGAATGAAATTGCTATGGATTGGGGGCGGTACAGGCTGGGAAGCCGATGACCGCACAGGGTAACACCGGGGCGCGGCTCTCAAGAGGGCCGCGCTTCCGTCGCCGCTAAGGAATGGACGCCATGAGGAATGCCATGATTGCTCTTGCGACGCTGCTGGTCGGTGTCAGTCTCGGTCTGCCTAGCTTTGCCGCAGCATGGGCCACACCCGGTGCGGCTTGTACCCAAGAGGGCGCGAACGCCAACAGCGATGGCTTTCTCACCTGTACCGGCGGGGTCTGGGTATCCAATGCCGTCCTGATGGGTACGACATCCGCCACATGCGATTCTACAAAAGCCGGATATATCCGCTATACCGGCGGCCAATTTGAGGGCTGCAATGGAACGGGTTGGATTCAATTGGCGGGGGGTAGGCCCCTGAAGGTTTACAGTTCAGATGGCGTAACAGTAGTAGGGAATTATCTTGGGACGCTGAATGCAGCGGATATATTAGGTAACGATACGTGCGCATATACGCTTTATGCCGATGAGACCACTGGCGTGGTTAAGCAGTTGAGTACTTATGAGTGTAATATGAATGCTAGTGGTGATGCTTATTTCTCTGGGGCAAATTGCACTGGTACGACGTACATACAAGCTTCAACCTGGGGGTTTTGCTGCACAGGAAGCGGTATCTGCACAACAAACAGGTGTATGCCAGCAGGAGGAACCTCTTCCACACATGCATATAGCTCCCGTAGACAGAATGGCAACGGCCTTTGCGTGAACGGCTCCAGCTCGATAGTAGGTAGCTATCCCACAAAAGCTAATACTTGTGGCGACGGCCCCTGCCTCGTGAAATAAGTGGTCCTTACCGATTTCATGCAGGCCACGCTTTTGTGTTCGTGGCCTCTACTAACTTCCTCGTTACCCTGCCGAACCGTCTTTTGACTTTTCCGTTTTAACAGGGTGTGGATGGCCTGAAAGGGTCTGGATGCTCCTTAACCCTAGCTTTTTCCCTACAGGCCATCCCTTGCCCTTCCTACGGGCATCTACGGGCCTGTTTGTGGCGAACAGTGGTTCAGCCTTCCTCCTGAAGACCGTCTTTTGACTTTTGGCGGTTTCGATCCCTCCGATTGTTACCTTGTTGCAAATATCCTGGGGGGTCACAGGGGGGC
>JAJHPN010000117.1 GCA_020890855.1 Candidatus Contendibacter sp.
TGCGGGAGCGGTTGCGGACGTTGGCGGCCGAGCGGGGTGGGCGGGTCTATTACCCCCGGCTGGAGTTTTGCACCGACAACGGCGCGATGATCGCCTATGCTGGCGGGCGGCGATTGGCGGCGGGTCAGTGCGAAGACCTCGCTATTGAAGTTCTGCCGCGCTGGCCGTTGGCCGATCTGACTCCCGCGTCCGGTTAGTTTCAGTCCAGCTCGCGGCAGGCCCGATACAAATCCCGCCAGCCGTCGCGCTCCTTGACCACCGTTTCCAGGTACTCCCGCCAGACCATGGCGTCCTGCACCGGGTCTTTCACCACTGCGCCAAGCAGGCCGCTGGCGAAATCGCCGGCCTTCAGTTCGCCATCGCCAAAATGCCCGGCCAGCGCCATCCCGTTGTTGATGACCGAAATCGCTTCGGCGGTGCTGAGTGTGCTGGTTGGCGACTTGAGCCGGGTCTTGCCGTCACTGGTCAGGCCGCTGCGCAGTTCGCGGAAGATCTGCACGACGCGGCGCACTTCCTTAAACGCCGGCGGTTCGGCGGGCAGTTCCAGCGCCCGACCCAGTTCCGCCACCCGCTTTTGGACAATGGCGATTTCCTCATCTTCGCTGGCGGGCAGCGGCAGGATCACGGTGTTGAATCGCCGTTTCAGGGCGCTGGACAGTTCATTGACGCCCTTGTCGCGGTTATTGGCGGTAGCGATGACGTTGAAGCCCCGCATCGCCTGCACTTCGCTGTTCAGTTCCGGAATCGGCAGGGTCTTTTCCGACAGGATAGTGATCAGGGTGTCCTGCACTTCGCTCGGGATTCGGGTCAGTTCCTCAACGCGGGCGGTTTTACCCAACTCCATCGCTCGCATCAGCGGACTGGGGGTCAGTGCGGCATGGGATGGCCCCTTGGCCAGCAGCATCGCGTAGTTCCAGCCATAGCGAAGCTGCTCCTCGCTGCTGCCGGCGGTGCCCTGAATCAGCAGGGTCGAATCGCCGGATACGGCGGCGGCAAGGTGTTCGCTAACCCATGACTTGGCGGTGCCGGGAACGCCATACAGCAACAGCGCCCGGTCGGTCGCCAGCGTCGCCACAGCGATTTCAACCAGCCGCCGGTTGCCGATGTATTTCGGGCTGACGTCGAAACCGTTGTCCAGCCGGACCCCCAACAGGTAATCGGTGACGGCCCACGGACTCAGCGCCCAGTTTTGCGGACGCTGACGGGTATCGGCGTTCTGGAGTTCCGCCAGTTCATGGGCGAACTGGGTTTCGGCGTGTTGACGGAGAACCTGGCTCATCATTTCTTCATTGATCCGTTTGTTGAAGCGGGTGGAGTGGCGCCGGTCGGGAACAGTCCGAGACAGCGGTACAGGCTCCGCCGTTGTCGCAGAATCGCCGAAAACTCGGTAAAGGCGTCGGCGAACGGGGTCAGTTCCGGCCCGGTGAGATCGGCCATCAGCGCCGCTGGCGGAATCCGACTGGCCAGCAGCGGCAAGGAATGACGGAACCGCCCGTCTTGCTGCGCCAGCCAAAGCGGCAGTTTCTGTTCCGCTGCGCGCCATAGCGCTGCGCTCCAGACGAAATCGGCGCTCTCGATGATCTGGGCGGCGAGCGCCGCGTCATCGGTCGCAGCCAGAATCCGTTGCAGCGCGGCGTCAGCCGTCGCCGGGTCCAGAGTCAGCGCCAGTGACGTCGCGTTCTGATGGGAGAAACCATCGCGCTCCAGCATCGCCAGCGCCCAGGCGGGTTGGCCGGGTTGCTGGCCAAGGGCGGCGCGGAATCCGGCCAGCAGCGCCACTTTCCACTCGCTTTTACCAGCAACCGCGAGAATGGCCGCCGGATTCAGCGCCAGCTTTTCCTCCCACCAGTGCAGCGGCGCATAACTGACCATCTGGCGCAACCACCAGGCCCGCTCGCCAAGTGTGATCTCCGCCGCCGGCAGTTCTTCGATAGCGTCACTCTTCCAGTCCGGGGCAAACGCGGTTGGTGGTTCAATCACGGTTACGGCGCGAAACAGTTTGCGCTCGCTGCGAATGCAGGAATCCAGCCGGGCGATCATCCGCCGGGCAAACGCACTGGCTGGCAAGCGCGACAGCAGCGCGGCGGCGATTTGGCGAACGTCCTTGCTGCGATCATTGGCGAGAACAGCCGCGAGGAAGGGCTCATCTTCCGGTTGCAGATTTTCACCAAGGGCAGGCAACAGCAGAGTCCGGACCCGGGCGATTTCGCCGGGAAAGGCCGATTCCAGCCGGCGCCGCGCTTCAGCCGGATCGGTCGCTCGCAACCGGCGCAGAAAAGCCGCTCGCTGCTCAATGTCGCCTTCATCCCAGCATCGTTGCTCATCGGGATCAGCTCCGGCGAGCGCGGCGAATTTCCAGTCAGCGTTCTGGGCGGCCAGCCAGGCGCCCCGGCG
>JAJHPN010000010.1 GCA_020890855.1 Candidatus Contendibacter sp.
GCGTGGCGCTTGACGGTAATCGCCGACTTCGCCTGTCCCACGCCGGAATTTGCACAAATGGACGAGTTAAGCTGGATTCACCTCAATTCCTGGGAGGAACTGAGCAATGTCCTGGCGGATCAAGCGCGGCAATCGCCGGCGGAATGGCTCTGGTGTGGCGGCGCCGGCATTCAGTTGGAACCGGTGTTCATCAATCTGGTGGTGGAATCGATCAGTCGTCATCCTGAATGGCGGTTCGTCTACACCGATGAAGATGCCGCTGGACTGCGGCAAGACCAGGAGCACTGGAGTCGGCCCCTGTTCAAACCGGACGCCAATCTGGATTTGCTGCGTTCCAGCGGCTACATCGGCCACGCTGTTCTGGTGCATCGGGCCTTGTGGGAAAATTTGCCTGTTGCTGAATTGCGCCCTGGCCTGTTGCTGAATTATGCCGCCGCTCTACGCTGTTTCGAGCAATTTGGCGAAGCGGCGATCGGCCATATTGATGAGATAGTGTTTCATCAGCCCGAAGCGGCTTCGGTTGACTGGCCGGCATTTGGCCGGGACGCCTTGCCCCTCTTAAGTGGACATCTACAGCGCCAGAACCTCGCTGCGACCATTAACGCCGGGCCATTGCCCGGAACCTTCCAGGTGAATTACCGGCTGACGCAAACCCCGCTGGTTTCGATCATCATTCCCACCCGTAACCATCTGGATTTAATCCAGGCTTGTTTGGGCAGCCTGCTGGCGAAGACCCGCTATCCGCATTTTGAAGTGCTGATTATCGATAATCGCAGTGATGAACCGGACGTGCTGGATTACCTGCAACAACAAAGCCGGCAGGATGTCCGGGTCCGGGTAATCCCCTATCCCCACGAATACAACTATTCGGCCATTAACAATCATGCTGCCCGATTGGCCCGAGGCGAGTTTCTGCTGCTGCTCAACAATGACACCGTTATTTTGGATCATGACTGGTTGGAAACTTTGGTGGCGATCGGTCTGCGACCCGACGTTGGCGCGGTCGGCTGTCGGCTGATTTACCCCAATCGCTCCATTCAACACGCTGGCGTCATTGTCGGGTTGGGCGGCGTAGCGGACCATATCGGTATCGGTCTACCGATGGAAACGCCAGGTTACATGGGCCGCGCTCGGTTAAGTCAGAATTTCTCGGCGGTCACTGCGGCTTGCCTGCTGGTGCGCCAGCAGGTGTTTTTCGACGTGGGCGGCTTCGATGAACGGGACTTCGCCGTGCTGTTTAATGATGTTGATTTCTGTCTCAAGCTGGGCGAGCGCGGTTATCGGATCGTCTGGTCTCCATCGGTCACGCTGATCCATCACGGCTCCAGCACCTTGCAAGCGGATGTCGATCCCACGCGCCTGATGCGCACCCGGCGCGAGCAGTTGGCCTTAATGGAAAAATGGCGGATCCGGTTGATCCGCGATCCGGCGTACAACCGGCATTTGAGCCTGCGCTACCGGAACTGGCGGCTGGATCATGCGATGGGCGCATCCTGGCATCCTGAATTCGACCCCTTGCCACGAGTGGTTGCGCTGCCCTGCGATAATGCTGGCGTGGGGCATTATCGGACTGCTGGTCCGGTTAATGCGCTGACACGCCTTGGCCGCATGCGCAGCCTGCTCTTGCCTGATGGGCAAAAACCGCACCGATTCATGCCTGAGCCGATTGAGCTCAATCGCATCCAGGCGCATGTGCTGCTGTTGCAAAATGCCTTCGCCGACTGGCAACTGACGGCCTTGGAGGTGTACGCCCAACTGAGTCCAAACCTCTTCAAGGTATTCGGTCTGGACGATCTGGTCTTCGCCTTGCCGCCCCAGAATCCGGCGCGCCAACATCTGGGTAAAGGTATCAAGGCGCGGTTGCGGCGCGGATTGGCGCTCTGTGATCGCGCGGTTGTCACCAGTGAACCGATTGCCGAGGCCCTGCGCGGCATGATCGCGGATGTTCGGGTGATGCCAAATTATCTGGATCGCTCGCGCTGGACCGATTTGCCAATCCCGCGTCGGGAACACCGTAAACCCCGAGTAGGCTGGGCAGGCGGCATTCACCATGCTGGGGATTTAGCCCTGTTGCAACCGGTGATCGAAGCAACCGCCATCGAAGTGGATTGGATCTTCATGGGGCTTTGTCTAGATGAGGCGAAACCTTACGTTGCCGAGATCCATTCTGGCGTATCGTTTGATGCCTATCCAGCGGCGCTGGCGGCGCTGGATCTCGATCTGGCGGTTGCTCCGCTTGAACTGAACCGCTTTAACCGGGCCAAGAGCAATCTCCGATTGCTGGAGTATGGCGTCCTAGGCTGGCCGGTGATTTGCACTGACATTTTGCCCTACCAGAATGCGCCGGTCACCCGGCTGCCTAATAACCCTAATATCTGGATTCAAGCAATCCGCAGGTATGTCAACGATCCTGAAGCCAGTAAAGCTGCAGGCCGCGAGTTGCAAAACTGGGTGTTAAACCATTGGATGCTGGATCAGCATCTCGATGAATGGCTGAACGTCTTGTTGCCAGATGCGCTGTTGGTGCCGGATCAAGCCTTTGGTACACCGCACTCCTCGCTCGTACCCATGGAAACGCCTTAGAGATCGCCTAAAAAATAACTATTTGATTCCACTTGGGATGCATACCCCGCAGCTCGCTCATACTCCGCAGCTTGCTGCGGGGTTGTTTATTAGTAACCCAAGTTGCCACCTTTACTGATTCAGAAGATGAAATTGAGACTGCAAGCGAGGACAAACAGTCCTACCTTGAGCTTGAAACCAGCAGCGGTCACGGTATGGATATGTTTAGGTAACAACCGCTCAATCAGACTACCCGTCGTTTCAATCGCTTTACGGGCTTTTGCCATCAAATAGGTCACGGCGGGGTCGAGCGAGTGGGCGTTTGGAGTTTTTCTTGCGAAGAGGCGCCAAGTGCAGGCCAATTTCCTCTAGCAGGTCTTTATAGCCGTAGTCGTTGTAAGTCTTATCCCCGGTGATCGTCGCCTGATCGGGCAAATCCAAGGCATATTCTTTCAAAGCCTGGGTATCGCTTTGCGCACCGGGGGTCAGGAAAAATTCCACAGGCTGGCCTTGGGCGGTGATCAGCAGGTGGATTTTCAGGCCATAGAAGTAGCGTTTTTTGCTGGCTTGATAGCCCCGCATGCTTCCCCTTGGTAACGTCGGCAACGCCGAATCCGGATGTTATCTCAGACCGCGATGGGAAAACTGTCGATGATGTAGAGACTCTCGGGGTTGAATTGATGGCCTAAACCGACCAATCCATGAAACAAGGGCATCAGTAAATCGGCACAGCGATAAACGCGACGCACGAAGCGGCTCGAACTCAGCTTCCGGGGCAGAGAGCCCTGCTCGTGAAGAAACTCGTGAGTGCGTTTGAAGTTTCCTCCGAAGTACAAGGCAGCCACCAAGGCCGTCGTCAGAATCTCCGCGTCACTGACCCGGCACTGCGGGTCTTCCCCATGATCCAGTGCTTTGAGCAGGTCATCACAGAGGCAACAAACGAATGCAATTTGAAGGTCCATCGCGGTTCCTAGCGAGTTGTTGTGCGGTAGAGGTACTTCACAACGCTAGCCGATCCCGATAGGCCTTACTCCATTTCAAGGTGGCAACTTGAGTTATTAGTAACTATTATAGAAATAATAAGCATGATTCAAGCGTAAAGTCTTTGACAAATGTTTCACTGATTCTGAAACAGAGTGAGAGATGCTTCATATCACTTAGATATATGAATCAAATCTGATTTTCAACGAATATGCTCATAATTTTAAGGGGGAAATCAATGACGAACCATCAAGAAAAACAACAACCCACCTTCGACAAACAGGCCCGGTTGATGCTGTTGGGAGGCATGTTTGCGGCAGGCTTGGCGGCGCCGGCGCCGGCGCCGGCGGAAACTCTCACCGTGAACCAGGCGGGTTCTGGAGGCAGCATCGTAACCGGCGCCCCATCAGGCGTTGATTGCGGTCTTGACTGCTCAGAATCCTACCACCGCAACACCGACGTCAAGTTCACAACAAGTGGCGCATCAGGGACGGTGGACGTTACCTCCACTGCCGGCCCAGGCGGCAGCATTAATCCCGCTGGGACGCAAACGATCTCAGCGGGAGTATCCCTGACCTTCGCCGTGATCCCGGATCGCGGATATACCGCAAGCGTTGACAGCACTTGTGGTGGGAACGGAGTACTCAATGGCTCCACATATATTACCAACCCAATTTGGCAGGACTGCACCGTAGCGGCAACCTTTAACCGAATCAGCTACCGCGCCACCGCCGTAGTGACAGGCTCAGGCGGCAGCATCAGTCCATCTTTTCAGATGGTTCCTTTTGGGGAGAAAACCACGTTCACCGTTACGCCCGCTGATGCCAGCTATTCGATTAACCGGGTCGAGGGCTGTGGCGGAACACTGTCAGGCAACATCTACACCACTGGCGAAATGATTGCTGATTGCACGGTGAGCGCCAGTTTTACCCAAACAAATCCTGGCAGTTATACTGTCACCGCAACAGCGGATAATAATGGCAGAATCGACCCGAGCGGCTCGCAAATCGTCACCGCTGGTGCGAGTATAACCTTCACCGTCAACCCGAATGCCGGCTACGCTATTTTGACTGTCACTGGCTGTAACGGAAAGCTGACGGACAAAAGCTATACTACTGGCCCGATTACGGCTAATTGCGCGGTTAACGCTCGATTTGCCCCACAGACTCTTCCAGCAGACGGCGCTCTGGAGTCCGTGCAAGCGCCGGACAGCGCCGGGCCGAATCAAACTGTCCCGCTGTCAGTGAGATTCACTGAAGGGCAGCAGCCCCGCCCCAATACCCCGGTCGGCTGGGCGGTGACCGCAGCGGACGGTCAACCTCTTCCCACCAACGTCACCGGCAGACTGCGCGCCGCTCAGACGCAAACCGGCGCTGACGGCATCGCTACCAACCAGTTTGAGAGCGGTGGTCAGCAGTTCAACTACCGGATCATCGCTACGGTCAATACCCAGAGCGGGCCGAAGACCGTCACTTTCCCTCTCGCGGTTGGTCTGGCGCCCATCGTCGGGAATCCCACCACGCCGGAAGGGGCCATGGCCCTTTATATAGACCGCACCTGCGCGAACCTCTTCCTGAACGGCGCCCCCAACCCAGCCGCCCAGCAATTACAGTTTCGCTGCGGCCAGTTGACGCAGATCACCAGCCCGGCTGACGCTGCTTACGTTATGAACCAGCTGACCCCGCGCAATAACCCGGAAGCCGCCAATCTCGGTCAAAATTTCAACAGTCGGCAACTGGGTAATGTCCTGTCCCGACTGGCCGCCCTACGGCATGGTGCCACCGGCGTCAGCCTATCCGGGCTCAGCATCAACCAGAACGGCCAATCCCTGTCCGCCAGCGCCCTAGGCAAGGCGTTCGCCCAACAAAAAGGCGGCGCCGCCGGCGACGAACCCGGCGCGGACCTGGGCGGCCGGCTTGGCATCTTCGTCAATGGCACCATCAACCGGGGTGACAAGAGCCGCACCACCCAGGAATCCGGCTTTGACTATGATGCCTACGACATCACCGGTGGCGTGGATTACCGCTTTACCGACCGATTCGTTGCCGGTTTCGCCCTCGGCTATTCCTCCACCAGTTCCGACCTGAACTACAGTGGCGGCAATCTGGATGGCAGCGGCTACACCTTGGCCGGTTACGCCAACTACTTCTTCGGCGACAACGTGTTCCTAGACGGTGTAGCGCAATACGGCAGGGGCAACTTTGATATGCAGCGCAATATCAACTACATCATCCCCGGTGTTACCAAGGAGTTCTTTACCGCCAGCGCCAGTCCAGACGCCCAGCAATGGGGCGCCAGCATTGGCGGTGGCTACGATTTCAAGTTCGACGGCCAAGGCACTCAGGCCACCCTGTCCGGGCACCTGAACTACCTCAAGGCTACCCTTAACAGTTATGACGAGAGCGGCGCCGAAACCTTCGACCTCCATGTCGACCAAAACACCCTGAAGTCCCTGACTCTCAGTCTGGGTGGCGAGATTTCCCACGCCTTCAGCATGTCTTGGGGCATCCTGACTCCCCGGCTACGCGCCGACTGGGTGCATGAATTTGAAGATAATTCGGTACCTATCGGCGGTTGGCTACTCGCCGACCCGATTGGTGGGGTCTCCAACAGCTTTACTTACCAGTCTGACAAGCAGGATCCCAACTACTTTCTGCTTGGCGCTGGTGCCAGCGCCGTGTTCAGCCACGGTGTCCAGGCTTTCCTGTTCTACCAGGCTACTCTGGGCAAGGAAAACTACACGGATAACCAGATCACCGCTGGCGTCCGCTTTGAGTTCTGATCGGCCTCTCCCTTGGATCGCCCACCCCATTTTGGGGTGGGCATTTCCAGATATTCCGGTTCGTGATGTAACTCACGATTATCCAGAACGCTTAACTGTTTGCCTCAACAAATTGAATATCCAACGCCAACATGTTCTCAATACATCATCACACCAATTCCAGCTCCATCATGCACTGCTTGTCAACCGCGCTGCTACTGATGGGTCTGCTATGTCTTGCAGCATGCGCAAGCAATTCTCCGACTGGCGTCTCTACCCCATTGGCCGACGCAACAACGGGGGATCCCAATTCATTCATGGTGGTCGATTGTCTGTTGCCCGGTCAACTTCGCAAGCTGGGCGCGACCAAAACCTATCTCACGGCTCGGCGTGCGGTGCGCACGACTGCGGTCGATTGCGAGATTCGAGGCGGCGAATATGTTGCCTATGACCGGGCCAACTACGCTACATCCCTTAAAGTCTGGTTGCCAATGGCTGAAGAAGGCGACGCCCTAGCCCAAGTGTATGTCGGTGAAGTTTTCGAAAAGGGCATGGGGGTACCGCCCGATTATGCGACTGCCGCTCATTGGTATCGCAAAGCCGCCGATCAAGGGAACGCCCGAGCGCAAATTAGCCTTGGATTCCTCTACGAACGCGGCCTTGGGGTTAGTCGTGATCCCACCAACGCTCTCAACTGGTACCGCAAAGCCGCCGGGATGCCGGACGTTATCACGTTGGAAGGTCAGACCGCTGGAGATCAAATCCCACCAGCGCCTGGTGGCGTCGGCGCCCTTCCGCAAATTGAACTGATCGAACCTCCTTTGAAGATAGCGCGTAGTCTTGATGCGCCAATCATCAATACCCATTCCAATCAGTCGCGTGCGATTATTGGACGAGTCGTTGCGCCAAGCGGTATTAATCGCCTGTTATTGAACAATAAATTATTAACTACTGATGCCAAAGGTTTGTTCAGGGCTGAAATTCAGGTCGCTGATAGCAATAAGCCAGTAGAAATAGTGGCAGTTGACGAGAAGGGAAGAATTGGGTCATTGCGGGTTATCTTTATGCCTGAATCCGCTGATATTAGTCCTTTAAAAGAAGCTGTACCAACTGCCTCATTAGCTATCAATATTTCTGCTGTTCGCCAACAAGTCAGTTTTGGTAATTATCATGCGCTCATCATCGGCAACCAGGACTATCAGTATCTTCCAAAATTGGATACTCCAATCAACGATGCCAATACCATCGCTAATGTTCTGAAAGACCGCTATGGCTTCAATAATACCGTATTGATCAATGCCAATCGCTACCAAATACTTTCAACGATTAACCAGCTGCGTGCGAATCTGACTGAGAAAGATAATTTATTAATTTACTACGCAGGTCACGGTACATTTGAGCCATTGAATATGCGCGGTTATTGGCAACCAGTTGATGCCGAAGCAAATAATACAGCCAATTGGATATCAACATTTGATATTACTGATATGCTTAATGTAATGAGCGCCAAAGAAGTGCTAGTGATTGCCGACTCATGTTACTCTGGTGCAATGACTCTGTCTTCCATACCCAATCTTTCAACTGGGCTATCCGAAGAGAACCATATACAGGCGCTTAAACAGATTTCAACTAAACGATCGCGAACAGCACTAACCTCAGGCGGTTTGGCGCCCGTTCTCGACAGTGACGGTGGAGGTAGTCGCAATTCTATATTTAATAAGGCGTTGACCAGCTATCTGGAAAATAGCCATGGCATTATCGGAGGACTAAAAATCTATCAAAGCGTCGGACAAAAAGTAGCTACTGATGCTTCAAGATTGAAGTTTGAGCAAACGCCACAGTATGCAGCTATTAATAATGCTGGGCATGAAGCCGGGGATTTTCTTTTCGTGCCGAAGTAAGAACGACCTTATTATCGCTCTTCAGCGATTCGCTCAGAGTAGCCGCTTCTTCAGATTTAGCATAATTTCTGGCCAGCGTGCAAGCCAACCGTTATAGTGGTCGACCCCTTTCAATACTTGTATTTCCCCCATGCCTTTGCGCGATAGATAGTGTTCTGTCAACGAGGGGGGAATATTATCATCAGCGCTCCCAACGTAGTGAATTTGCAAAATGTGCGCCGGTAGAGGCAGTCTTTCTGCAGGATTCAGAGAACCCTCCAATGGACTGTATTCATGCAATTGCGCCCATGCAACCAGATCGAAATTTCCCGCTAAAGTTACAATAGCGCGAGTTTTCTGAATTTTTGCTGCCAGTAATTGCGCCAGCGTTCCACCACCGCTATAACCGATTAATGTGACTTCTGATACATTGTTTTCCTTCAATATAGTTTGAAGCGCATCACTGATAGCAGATACTACTTTTTCTGAATATCTTGCATGAGTCCAAAGCAATGGATGACAGTAACTATCACGGTTAAAACCATGGTAACAAGGCCTGCCGATCAAAACGGCAGGTGAAGAATCCAAGGACATTAACTGCAGCACCAAATAACGGCGCGGTGTTGGATCTTCATTGATTAATAAACCGTTGCTTTTCCACGGAGAGCCATCTCCATCAAGATAGATATGTAGTCTTTTAGCAGAGCCAACCTGCTGATTTTTATATACTGCAATATTAAAGTAAGTTGTAGTAATAACAGTGCGACTGAGCTGCAAATCTTTTGCTACCTGATCATATTTAATCCACGCTGGCGTACAGCTAACACAGGCAAGTTGGATAATGCTGATTAGCAAACCAATAATGTATCTGGGCTGTCTCGTTATGCGCATCCGATTAACCACAACTGACCAGCCCTTTTAAGGTGTAAGAATAAAGCGTTAAAAATCAATGATTTTAGCATAGCTCGCAGCTATTGTAAGATGAGTTAGCCGACCAGCCCTTTTAAGGTGATCATAACCTTTTGTATATAAATAATGGTTCTTCGAGGGTTCTTGTGGAGCAGGTCTTTCAGGACGGATTTTAGCCTGTTGAGCCAGCTTGCGGTCAGGTCGATGCCCTTGTAGATCAACGAATTATTGATGCACCATTTGTTGAAAGTCACAATCATGAGGCATAGAGCCCCGATTTCCACAAGAACCCTCGAAGAACCTAAATAATAATAACGCAAAGACTGATTTTCGTGATTTTATTAAGCAATTAATGCATCAAAATATGGTTCTTCGAGGGTTCTTGTGGAGTCGAATATAGGATGTATCATTTAAGTACATTGAATTCTCTTTGAAAATTTATAGAACTAAAAACACAGTTAGAGCGTGAAGGTGATTCTGATGACAGAAAATGAAGTTCTTGA
>JAJHPN010000437.1 GCA_020890855.1 Candidatus Contendibacter sp.
GCGCGGCGCTGATGCTGGGCTTGCTCGGCGCATTGCTGCTGTTCGTGTCGCGGGAGTTGTGATGCACGGTCTAGCCTTCGATATTGCTCATCTGCTGGCGGGCGGCATGGTGATCATCAGTTTTATGCTGCTGTATCAGGATCGGGTGTACGCGCTGCTGAATATCTTCGCGCTGCATTCATTGGTGCTGGCATTGGCGGTCGGCTGGCAGGCGCATATTCAGAGCGCCCCGCATTTATACGTCACCGCAGTCATTGCGCTGGCGTTCAAGGCGATTGTGATTCCCACCGCCTTATATCGCATTATTCGGCGACTGGGCATTCATCGCACCCTGGAAGTCGTCGGCGGAGTGGGCCGCGATATGCTGGCCGGCACTGGCCTGGTGGCGTTGGCGATTCTGGTCATGCTGCCAGTGACCGCGACCGCCGACCCGCTGGCGCGGGAAGACTTGGCCTTTGCCTTGGCGGTCGTTTTATTGGGTTTTCTGCTGATGGTCGTGCGCCATAACGCGATCAGTCTGGTGATTGGCTTTATGTCGTTGGAAAACGGGCTGGTGCTGGCTGCTGCCGGAGCGCGGGGAATGCCGCTGGCGGTAGAAATCAGCGTCGCGTTCTCGGTGCTGATTGCGCTGATTGTGATCGGCGTTTTCCTGTTCAGGATTCGGGAACGTTTCGATAGTGTGGATATGCAGGCAATGGATACGTTTCGTGAGGAGCGGCGGCGATGAGCAATCTCAGTTCTGTGGCCGTAGCAGCGCTGCTCGTCGTTCCAGCCAGTGCGGCGTTAGCGCTGATCGGGCTGTCCAGCTATCGACTCGGCGCTCGTTTAAATGTCGGCGCGGCCTTCATCACTCTGCTGGCGGCGGGCGTTCTGTTTGGGGTGCGGCCAGAAGCCAATCTGTATCTGCGGGTCGACGATTTTAATATCTATCTTATTGCGCTGAATAATCTGGTCAGTTTCACCACCAGTGTTTTTAGCGCTGGCTATATTGCCCATGAACTGGAAATCGGCAGGTTAACCCCTAAATATCTGCGTTTTTATCATTCCATGTATCAGGCGCTGATCTTCGCCATGAATCTGGCTTTTCTCGCCAATAATATCGGGTTGTTGTGGGTGGCGATTGAGCTGGCGACGCTGATCACTGTGCTGATGGTCGGGATTTACCGGACTCGTGCGGCATTGGAAGCCGCCTGGAAGTATTTCATTCTTGGCAGCCTGGGGATTGCCCTGGCGCTATTCGGAACCATTCTGGTTTATCTGGCCGCGCAACCGGTCATGGGTCAAGGTTTGCCAGCCATGGCTTGGGACCAATTACTGGCGAACGCCGCTCGCTTTGAACCGGCCTTGCTGAATCTGGCGTTCATCTTTCTATTGCTGGGTTATGGCACCAAGACCGGACTGTTTCCACTCCATGCCTGGTTACCGGATGCTCACGCCGAAGGTCCGACGCCCATTTCGGCAGTGCTGTCCGGGCTGTTGCTGAACGTCGCGCTTTATGCCGTGCTGCGTTTTAAAATGCTGATGAGCGCCAATCCCAATGCATTGGCGCCAGGACCCTTGCTGGTCGGCGTGGGGCTGGCGTCGCTGCTGTTCGCCGCCTTGATGATTTACCGGCGTGGCGACATCAAGCGACTGTTCGCTTATTCCTCGATTGAACACATGGGCATTATGACCTTCGCTTTTGGGATGGGCGGGCCGCTCGCCAATTTTGCCGGACTGCTGCACATGACCATGCACAGCCTGACCAAATCGGCGATCTTTTTCACCGTTGGCCATATCTCGCAGGCGAAAGGCACGCAGCGAATCTCAACCATTCGCGGCTTGACTGCAACGCATCCGGCGCTCGGTTGGGGACTGGTGGCTGGCGTGGTCGCTATTGTTGGCATGCCGCCGTTTGGGGTCTTTATGAGCGAGTTTCTACTGGTCAGTTCGACCTTTGCCCGGCAACCGTTATTGGCCTTGCTGCTGGTATTGGGATTGCTGCTGGCGTTTGGCACTCTGCTCTGGCGATTGCATGGAATGGCGTTCGGTGAATCACATGGCGCAACGACTCCGATTCATGCCAGTCGATTACCGATGCTGACTCATTTGGGATTGGTGCTGATGGCGGGGATCTGGCTACCGGAGCCGCTGGTTGCGTGGTTTCAGCATGTCGCGGCGTTGCTGGGTTAAAAAAAGTAGGGTGTCCACGGAAATCACGGAAGGCGCGGCAGGAAAAAGAAAGACAAGGAATAGTGAATGGGATTTTATTGGGCTGAGGACGTGATGATGAGTGCTGGTTCTTTGCAGATAATGCTGAATGAAGGTCAACCGGTTGCTGAACATCGCCCATGGCGGCGAGTCGTCGTAACCGCTGAAATCTGGAATGCCCTGCTTGAGGGTTTAGCGGGTGGCGCCTGGACGATGTTGGGGTTGTGGGGCGAGACCGGAATGGCCCATCTGGCGTTGCGTGAGGACTCCAGCGAAACCATGATTGTCGCCAGTTTGCCATGCCCGGATGGGCGCTTTCCTTCGGTTGGGCGGATACATCCGCCAGCGCAACGGTTGGAGCGCACCATGGCTGATCTGGTGGGATTGCAACCGGCAGGCGTTCCCGATCATCGACCATGGCTGGATCATGGACGCTGGCCAGTGCGGCATCCACTCGGCGCAGCGAGTCCGCCAATGGGCCTCCTGCCGCCGTACCGGTTTCTGCCGGCGGAAGGCGAGAGCCTGCATCAGATTCCGGTCGGGCCGGTTCATGCGGGAATTATTGAACCCGGCCATTTTCGTTTTACTGCGAATGGCGAAACCGTCGTTCGTCTGGAACAACGCCTCGGCTATGTTCATAAGGGCATCGAGAGTCTGCTGAATGGCGCGACGATTGATCAGGCGGCGCGATTGGTCGGGCGGGTGTCCGGTGATAGCACCGTAGCTTATGCTTTGGCTTTTGCCCGTGCGGTTGAAGCGGCGACAGAAACCATTGTCCCGGATCGCGCTCACTGGCTGCGGGCGCTAATGGCTGAATTAGAGCGACTGGCTAATCATTGCGGTGATATCGGCGCAATCTGCAATGATGCGGCTTTCGCCCTGATGCTGGCGCATTGCGCGGTATTGCGCGAACTGGTTTTACGCGCCAGCGCCGCCTGCTTTAGGCATCGGCTGTTAATGGATTGCGTCATTCCCGGTGGAGTGATTGCTGATTTGCCGGCGGATGGCGTCAAAACGATTCAGGGGCTTATTGCTGAAATTCGCCACCAGTTCCCGCCGCTGGTTGAGTTGTATGACAACACGGCCTCACTACAGGATCGCACCGTTAACACCGGTTTTGTCCGGCCCGCTTTGATCAAGCAATTTGGGTGTGGCGGAACGATTGGCCGCGCTGGGGGCCGCGCTTTTGACGCCCGCCGTCAGCCTGGTTATCCGCCTTATGATCAATTGGAATTTGCAACACCGGTATTGACTGAAAGCGATGTCAACGCCCGGGTCTGGCTGCGAATCCATGAAGTGGAACAAAGTCTGAGTCTCATCGATCAGATTCTGCAACGCTTGCCTGCCGGGCCAGTACGAGTTGAATTAAGTTCTCCTGGTCAAATCACCGAAGGCTTGGCGCTGGTTGAAGGGTTTCGCGGCGATATTCTGGTCTGGCTGCGGCTGAATGCAGATAGCACGGTGTCGCGTTGTCATCCCCGTGATCCATCCTGGTTTCAGTGGCCGCTATTGGAAGCAGCGATTGAAAATAACATCGTCGCCGATTTTCCGATCTGCAATAAATCATTCAACGGCTCTTATTCGGGCCACGATCTGTAAGGCCAAGCCGTCATGCGCAAGCTGTTATTCCAGAATCTGTTGCGATCGCCGCTGACCATTCCGGCGCCGGCGCCGTCTGAAGCAGCCTTGGCTGAACTGGCCGCGAAGGTTGATCAGGCCGCCCGAAAACGACTGGGCCGCAGCCTGTCCATTCGAGAGGTGGACGCCGGTTCCTGCAATGGTTGCGAACTGGAAATTCATGCGCTGAATAATGTTTTTTATGATCTGGAGCGGTTTGGCTTTCATTTCGTCGCCTCGCCGCGCCACGCCGATGTGCTATTGGTGACTGGCCCGGTCACAGTCAATATGAAAGAAGCCCTGGAGCGCACTTATACGGCTACGCCTGATCCGAAATGGGTTGTGGCGGTCGGTGACTGTGGACGGGACGGCGGTGTTTTTGCCGGAAGTTATGCCTGTGTTGGTGGCGTATCGGCAGTCATTCCGGTCGATTTGCATCTTCCTGGCTGTCCGCCAACGCCGATGCAACTGCTGCAAGGATTGCTGGCTTTGTTGCAGGCGCAGGATTCATCGCAAGGATCATGAAGCGTCAATCGACAAAACCTGCATGGCAACTTACCGCATTATCGGTGAATGAACACAATCGCCCTTTGCAGGAGTTGATGGCGCCATTCTCCCAGAACTTGCGCCTCATCCCTCCTTGTCGACAGCGACAACGCCTGTAACCGCGTTTCCCGCGCCATTGGCGGTAATTGACCGATCTGCTCCGCCGCTCGATAAAACGCCGAAAAATCCTGTCCTTCTTGGGCAAACAGCGCCATGAAAGCCGGGGCCAGCCGGTGATAGGTGCTGACTCCAGCCAGCTTGGCGTTATTCAAATCTTGGGCGAACCAATGATCATAGCCCGCATAACCGCCCCAATTCTGCTTCAATTCTTGATAGCGGTCGCGCAATTCCGCCAAAATTTGCTGTTTGTCAGCCCGTTTGCCCGCCGCATCACCCGATCCGGCATAGACCACCGCCAATCGCTCACGGGTTTCCGCCGCCAGTTGCAGAAACTGCTCGCGCCGCCGCAAATCCGCCGCATAGTCCTGCCGTTCACGCCCGATTGCGTGTTGCGCCAGCCAGCGTTCCACCCCCAACTGGCCCACGGCGGTTGCAAAGGCTTCGTTAAACGCGGAATCGTCGGCAATGTAGAGCCGCTGATGGGCCAGTTCATGAAACAGCAGTTCCGCCAACCGCGCCGTCGGCCACTGAATAAAGGTGTTGAGCAGCGGATCGTCGAACCAGCCCAGGGTCGAATAAGCGGGAATATCGGCGACATAAACATCATCGCCCGTCGCCCGCAACTCATCGGCCAACTGTTCGGCGGCGTCAACGTCAAAATAGCCGCGATAGCTCAGGCAGCCAATAATCCAGAAACACCAGCGGCGCGGCTCCAGCGCCAATTCCGGGGCGGCAAACAGATTTTTCACCACCCAAGGCCGCTGTAGATCGGCGTAAGTCTGGTAACTACCGTTATCGGGCAAGGCCAGTTCGACGCTGGCGAAGGCGCGCAATTCCCGAGCGATGGTCAGCCGTTGCCGCAGTTCCGGCGAGGTGGCCGGATCGGCCAGCCATTCTGTGACCGGCCGACGCGCCTGCAACAACGCCCATTGCCCCGCCGCCGCCTGCCGGTAATAAGTCAGATCGGCGCAACTGGCGAGCGCCCATCCGCAGCCGATGATCATGAATCGGATCCAGAATATTCGCCGCATCACTCGAGTCACCCACGGAAAGCGCGGAAAAAACCACCGGCAACCGGTCCAGAACATTCGCCGCATGATTCGTAAAACCTGCCAAAATTAGCGATCATCGATCCAAAATTCAGAACCTTAATCCGCCATGAACTCATCATCCAAGCCAAAACACCGGAATACCCCGGAACAACCGCTTTCGCCGGCTGCAACTTACACCTCGATCAATCCCGACCCGCTTCCGCCGTCGCCATCGTCTGGTTCGCGTACAAACGTAGTGTATGGCGCCATTATCGCTTTATTCATTTGCGCTGGGGCGGGCGCGCTGTTTTACGCTGGGCCGGAATACTATTGGCAATACCAGGATCAACAGGCTTTTCGCAACGCCGACCGCGCCGATTCGATGAGCGCCTATGAGCAGTATGCCCGCGACTTTCCCCAAGGAGCTTATCTGGCGGAAGTTCAGCAGCGCATTGATGACCTCCGCCGTTTTGAGACGGCCGATAGCGCCGAAGAATTAAAAACCTATCTTGACCGTTATCCGCATGGCCGACGGGCCGGACAGGTTCAACAGCGACTTGCGGAGTTGACGGATGATCGGGAATTTCAAACCGCCCGGAATACGGACACCCTGGAAGCGTATCGAGATTATGGGCGGCGCTTTCCCCAAGGTCAGCATTTGAGTGAAGCAAATGACGCTATAGCTCATAAGGATGATCAAGCGTTTCAAACCGCCCAGACCTTCGATGCGGTCAATGCCTATCAGGATTATTTGCGCCGTTTCCCGCAAGGGCGGCATTACGCCGACGCAAACAGCGCCATAACCGGAAAAGATGATCAGGCGTTTCAAACAGCGCGACAACTCAATACGATGGCTGCGTATCAGGACTACCTGTGGCGCTTTCCTGAAGGTCGGCATGTTACTGAACTCCAGGGGGTAATGACGGAAAAACAGGCCCAGGCCAAGGATGACGCGGCTTTTCTTACCGCCCAGAATGCGCATACGATTGAAGCGTATCAAGGCTATTTACGCAACTTTCCTCAGGGCCGACATAGCGATGACGCCCGCAACGCCATCATCCAGAAAGATGATGCGGCATTTCAAGCTGAACGCAGCACTGACACCATTGACGCGTATCAACGCTACTTACGGGGCTATCCCAACGGCCGGCATGTTGAAGAGGCTCGCAGCGCCATTGCCCAAAAGGCCCAAGGCATTCAGCGGCAGAGCGTCCTGTCTTTAGCGAAACCGGAAATCAACATCATCAACAATACCGGTTATGCGCTGACCATTGAAATGGCTGGTGAAACACATCGACTCGAAACGGACACCAGCCGGATGATTTCACTGCCGCCCGGCGATTACCCGTTTACTGGATCAGCGCATGGCTTGACGGATACCGGCAACTTCCAGTGCCGCGCCAAAAGCCGTTATACCTGGACCTGGACTATTCAATCCCATCACGGCGGTTCGTCACCCACTCTCCCGGCAATTCCGACTTATACCCCTCCGCCGATCCCGTTTCGGCGACTATAAAAACGATCCTAAAGAGCGTGAACATGGAGATTTATCTGGTAGGCGGCGCAGTGCGCGATGAATTGCTGGGGCTGCCGGTCAAGGAGCGGGATTGGGTGGTGGTCGGCGCCACGCCGGACGATCTGCTGCGGCGCGGCTTCCGCCCAGTCGGCAAGGATTTTCCGGTCTTCCTGCACCCGGATACCCATGAGGAATATGCGCTGGCCCGCACCGAACGTAAAACTGCGCCGGGTTATTACGGGTTCAGCATCCACGCCGCCCCGGAAGTGACGCTGGAGGACGACCTGCTGCGCCGCGATCTGACCATCAACGCGATGGCCCGCGACGCTCGAGGCCGATTGCTGGACCCCTACCAGGGCCGCGCCGATCTCGACGCCCGCCGGTTGCGCCATGTCTCGCCCGCTTTCGTCGAAGACCCGGTGCGGATGCTGCGACTGGCCCGCTTCAGCGCCCGTTACGCGCCGCTGGGATTTCAGATCGCGCCGGAAACGCTCGAACTGTTGCGAGCCATGGTCGCCAATGGCGAGGCGGACTGTCTGGCGCCGGAACGGGTCTGGGCCGAAATGGCGCGGGCCTTGGGCGAAAAACAGCCGGAGCGCTTTATCGAAACCCTGCGTGAATGCGGAGCGCTGGCCCGGATTTTCCCGGAGCTGGATCGGCTGTTCGGAGTGCCGCAACCACCGTTGCATCATCCCGAAATTGACACCGGGATCCACACCCTGCTGGCCTTGGCGCAGGCGGTGCGGCTCGACGCCGATGTCGTGACCCGCTTTGCGGTGCTGGTTCACGATCTGGGCAAGGGGACTACCCCGGCTGAGGAATGGCCGCGTCACCTTGGCCACGAACAGCGCGGCGCCAATGCCATTCGGCTGTTTTGCCAGCGGCTGCGGACGCCCAATATGTATCGGGAATTGGCGGTGTTAACTGCCCGCTTTCATACCCACGTTCATCGCGCCCTGGAATTGCGCCCGAAAACGCTGCTGAACACCCTGCAAGGGCTGGATGCGTTTCGCAAACCGCAGCGTTTTGAGCAGTTTTTGGTTGCCTGTGAAGCCGATGCGCGGGGCAGGCAAGGGCTCGAAGATCGGGCCTACCCGCAAGCGGCCTGGATGCAGCGGGTGTATCAGGCTGCCGCCGGCGTGCCGGCGCAATCCCTGGTCGAACAGGGTCTGACCGGGCTGGCGCTGGCCGAGGCCCTGCGAATCAAGCGGCTGGCCGCCATTGCTACGGCCCGCCGCGAGTTCTTGGATCATTGAACCGCCTCGCGCTGTACGGTTCATATCACCTGCAATCCACAATTGGAGGGACATGCTCATGATTCACGCTTACGCCGCCCATCAAGCCAAGGGCCACTTAGCGCCGTTTGAATATGACCCCGGCGAGTTACGGCCGGATCAAGTCGAGATTGAGGTGCTCGCCTGCGGGGTCTGTCATTCCGACCTGTCGATGCTCAATAACGAATGGCAGTTCAGCGCTTATCCGCTGGTGCCGGGTCACGAGGCAGTCGGCAAAATCGCCCAAATCGGCGGCAACGTGAAGCATCTCAAGGTTGGCGACACCGTCGGGCTAGGCTGGTTCAGCGGCAGTTGCATGACCTGCTATCAGTGCATGAGCGGCAATCACAACCTGTGCGCCAGCGGCGAACAAACCATCGTTGGCCGCTTCGGCGGGTTCGCCGATAAGGTGCGCTGCAACGCTGAATGGGCGATGCCGTTGCCGCCCGGTCTGGATGCCAAAAAAGCCGGGCCGCTGTTCTGCGGCGGGATTACGGTCTTCAACCCGATCGTACAGTTCGACGTAAAACCGACCGACCGGGTGGGCGTGATCGGCATCGGCGGGCTGGGCCATCTGGCGCTGCAATTCCTGAACAAATGGGGTTGTGAAGTGACCGCTTTCACCAGTAGCGACGCCAAACGCGAGGAAGCATTGGCGATGGGCGCGCACCGGGTGGTCAATTCCGGCGATAAAACGCAGTTGGGCAGCATTGCCGGCTCCCTGAATTTCATCCTCTCCACCGTCAATGTCGATCTGAACTGGGCGCTGTTCCTGAACGCGCTGACGCCCAAGGGTCGGCTGCACATCGTCGGCGCGGCGCCGACGCCGATCCCGACGCCGGCGTTTACGCTAATCGGCGGGCAAAAAAGCATTTCCGGATCGCCGCTCGGTTCGCCCGCCACGATGGTCCAGATGCTGGAATTCTGCGCCCGGCATCAGATCGCGCCGATCACCGAACACTTTCCGATGAGCCAGGTGAATGAAGCGCTGGCCCATCTGGAATCAGGTCAGGCGCGGTATCGGGTGGTGTTGGACAACGATTGGGCCTGAACAACCAGACCTCGATTTTCACCACAAAAAAACCGCCCGGAGGCGGTTTTTTTGTTGCAGACTAGGCAAGTATTTGGTAGGCGCGATTGGACTCGAACCAACGACCCCCACCATGTCAAGGTGGTGCTCTAACCAGCTGAGCTACGCGCCTGCAATAGGAGCGGCAAGATAGCCCAAGGCAGCGTAGCTTGGCAAGAGGGGGATGGAAAAAACGTCCGTCCGCGACCCTCGCAGCTTTCATCATCC
>JAJHPN010000119.1 GCA_020890855.1 Candidatus Contendibacter sp.
CCTGAACGAATTTAAAAAAGATCATTTTCAAATGACCATAAAAAATGACTAACCCCGCCCCGCCTCTCCTGACCGTCGAAGGTTTGGAGCAGAGTTTTGGCGGCGTGATGGCCCTGGCCGGCGTCAGTTTCCAGACGCCCGAAAACCTCATTTACGCCATCATCGGCCCCAACGGCGCGGGTAAAACCACGCTGTTCAACGCCCTGTGCGGATTTTACCGACCGGCCGCCGGCTCCATCCGCTTTAACGGTCACGAACTTTGCGGCCTGCCCACCCACCGCATCGCCGCCCTCGGCATCGCCCGCACTTTTCAGAATCTGCAACTGTTTTTCAACATGACGGTGCGGGAAAACGTCATGGTCGGTTGCCATCTGCGGGCCAAAACCGGACTGTTCGGGGCCGCGCTGCGGCTGCCCAATGTGCAGCGTGAAGAACAACAATTGCGCCACTGGGCGGGCGAAGCGCTGGAACTGTGCGATCTCGCCGATCGGGCCGACCAGCCGGCCAGCGCCCTCCCCTACGGCCTGATGAAACGGGTCGAGATCGCCCGCGCCCTGGCGGCTAAACCGCGCTTGCTGTTGCTCGACGAACCGGCCGCCGGGCTGAATGACACCGAAACGATGGCCCTGCGCGATCTCATTGCCCGGATTCGCGCCAGTGGCGTCACCGTACTGCTGGTGGAGCACCACATGCCGCTGGTCATGGGCATTTCCGACCGGCTGCTGGTGCTCGATTATGGCAGCGTGTTGACCGAAGGAACTCCGGCGGAAATCCAGACCGATCCGCGCGTGGTCGCCGCCTATCTGGGAGGCGCCGTGCAATATGCCGTCTGATTCCCCCCGCACCCCCAGCGCCTCGCCTGCAATGGTCGAGGAGCGCCTGCTGGAAGTCGCCGGCCTGAGCAGCGCCTACGGTCCGGTTCGCGCCATTCACCAGGCCGATTTAACCGTTCAGGCCGGAGAACTGGTCGCGATGGTGGGCGGCAACGGCGCGGGGAAAACCACCCTGCTGCACACCCTGTCCGGCCTGCATCCCGCCAGCGGCGGCGCGATCCACTTTGCCGGGCAGGACATCACCCGCTGGTCGCCGCACCGCATCGTCGCCGCCGGCATCTGCCAGGTTCCCGAAGGCCGGCAAGTCTTTGCTCCCTTGAGCGTCGAGGACAATCTGAAACTCGGCGCTTACCGCCAGCGTCGCGACGCAGCCTGGGTGCGGCAAACCATGGATCACGTTTACGCCCTGTTCCCGATTCTCGCCGAACGCCGCCAGCAACTGGCCGGCTCGCTGTCGGGCGGTCAACAGCAGATGCTGGCGATTGGCCGGGCCTTGCTGGGCCGCCCGCGCCTGCTGCTGCTCGATGAACCATCAATGGGACTCGCCCCGCTGCTGGTGGAAGAAATTTTCCGGGTGATTGTCGAACTCAACGCCCAGGGCGTCGCCATTCTGCTGGTTGAGCAAAACGCCCGCGCCGCCCTCGCCATTGCCCGACGCGGCTATATTCTCGAAACGGGCCGGATCATCAAAACCGCCCCGGCCGCAGACTTGCTGGCCGATGATGCGGTGCGCCGGGCTTATTTGGGCTATTGAGTGCGGAGGAAATCATGTATGTAGACCGAATTATGACCCGTGAGGTGGTGCAAGCCGACGAGGAAATGCGGGCACCGCAACTGGCGGCGCTGATGCGCGATCATCATATTCGTCACCTGCCCGTCGTGCGCGACGGGCATCTGGTGGGGCTGGTGACCTCCCACGATCTGGAGCGGGTTTCGCCCTCCCCCGTCACCACGCTCTCGGTCGGTGAAGCCAACTACCTGATCGGCAAGCTGACTGCCGCCAGGCTGATGCGCGCCAAGGTCATTACTTGCGCTCCCGACACCCTGGTTGAGGAAGCCGCTCACCTGCTGCGTCAGGAAAGGATCGGTTGTCTGCCGGTCGTCGATCAGCACGGCAAACTGGTCGGGATTCTGACCCACGAGGATTTACTGGATTTCTTCCTCGACATTACCGGCTGCCTGATGACCGATACTGCCCGGATCGCTGTCCATCTGCCCGATACCATCGGGCAACTGGGTCGACTGCTGGCGGCGATTAACGAAGCGGGCGGCTATATCGCCACCGTGGTTTCGCCTTTGCACCCCGATCAGACCGGTCTGCGGATCGCTGTGGTGCGTTATCGCGCCGCCGATCCCCGCGCTCTGAATCAAACCCTGCGCGATCTCGGCTACGATCTGCTGACCGAAACCCTGCCGCCGTGAACAACCTTAATCCACGGAAAGGTTAAAGACCGGGATCAGTGGCTTTTTAACCTGGGTCTTTGACTCTTAACCTTCAACCTCTGGCTTTTAACCTCGGAAACCAACCCGATGATTCT
>JAJHPN010000310.1 GCA_020890855.1 Candidatus Contendibacter sp.
GTGAATTGGTCGCGATCAAAGCGAATCAGACTGCCGATCAGGAATACCGTCCCGGCCAGATAGGGATAAACGCCAAACAACAGGGTATCCAGGTAATTCATGATGGTTTGCCTCGAAATGTTTAGAGGGAACGGGCAGATTGGCGAGTCGCATCGAGTGGCGGAACCCATTGCACCGGTTGCGCCACACCCGGCAGCGGACGGTTGACGCCGCAACCCTCCTGATTCGCCAGAAAGGTCACCGCCTCTTCCTCCCAAATCTGATCCATATTCACCACGGTTTGATCCGGCCCCTCGGTCGCCGCCTGGCGACGAATGTCGGCGATGCTGGCCGGTTCATCCACCAAGGTGGCCAGCGCATCAAACACCACGTGATAGTCGCTGCCGCGTTCCGCCAGTCGGGCGCCGATCAACGCGATCACCGGCATGGCGTCGGTCAATAGACTCAATGCCTCGTCGGCGGGCCGCTGCGCCAGGTACTCCAGAAACAGCGGCAGGTAATCGGGCAACTCGCGGGCGCTGAGTTCAAAGCCATGCCGGCGATAGGTTTCCAGCAGATCAACCATCGCCTGTCCGCGATCCCGCGACTGGCCGTGCAGATGTTCAAACAAGTGCAGCGACAGCGCCCGGCCCCGGTCAAATAACCCGATATAGCTTTCCTGTAAGTCCATGACATCAGTGCGCCGCATCTGATTTATTAACGCCTGCAAGGCCCGGTGTGTTGATTCCGGCAACCGGTTTTCCTCTGCCAGCGCCGCCACCATTTCTGCCAGCGCCGCCTGTATTTCCGGCTGTGGATAACACAACAGCGCCGACAAGACCTTCAAGGTTTTCATTAACCTTTCTCCCGATCCGCCCGAATTGGCGCAGCGCGACGGATATTGATCTTCTTGCCGCCAAACAGGTTGGTTTTTTCAGTGCCCGGCGAACAACCGTTGCCGAAGCTGAATCCACAACCGCCGCGTTCGCCGAAAGCATCATAAGTCGCGCTGGCGTATTCACGGTGACTGCTGGGAATAACAAAGCGATCTTCATAATTGGCAATTGCCAGATAACGGTACATTGCCTCGACCTGATCGATTCGCAGATTGACTGATTTCAAAACGTCATCGCGAATTTCGCCATCGACCGTCTTGGCCCGCATATACGCTCGCATCGCCAGCATTCGCTCCAGGGCCAGTTTCACTGGTTTTTCATCGCCGGCAGTCAGTAAATTGGCGAGGTATTGCAGCGGAATCCGCAAGGAGCCGACATCGGGAATAATACCGTTCATGCCAATTTGACCAGATTCAGCGCGGGCCTGAATCGGCGACAGCGCCGGCACATACCAGACCATCGGCAAGGTGCGGTATTCAGGATGCAAGGGGAAAGCAATCTTCCAGTCAATCGCCATTTTGTAAACCGGCGAGTCTTGAGCCGCTTTCAGCCACGCTTCGGGAATGCCCGCTTTACGCGCTTCGGCTTGCACCACTGGGCTGAATGGATCGAGGAACATATCCAGTTGCGCCTGATAGAGACTCTTCTCATCAACCACACTGGCGGCTTGCTCGATTTTATCGGCGTCATACAGCAATACGCCGAGATAGCGAATGCGGCCCACGCAGGTTTCCGAACACACCGTCGGCTGACCCGATTCAATCCGTGGATAGCAGAAGATGCACTTTTCCGATTTGCCGGTATTCCAGTTGTAGTAAATCTTTTTGTACGGGCAACCCGATACGCACATCCGCCAGCCCCGGCATTTATCCTGATCGATCAGCACAATGCCGTCTTCCTCGCGTTTGTAGATCGCCCCGCTGGGACAGGAGGCGACACAGGCTGGATTCAGGCAGTGTTCGCACAGGCGCGGCAAATACATCATGAAGGTATTTTCAAATTCGCCGTAAATCTCCTTCTGCACGTTCTCAAAGTTGTAGTCTTTGGAACGCTTGGCGAATTCGGTGCCGAGGATTTCTTCCCAGTTTGGCCCCCAATGAATCTTCTCCATCCGCTCGCCGCTAATCGCCGAGCGGGGCCGGGCCACTGGCATGGCTTTGGACTCCGGCGCATTCTGCAAATGGGCGTAGTCGTAATCCCACGGCTCGTAATAATCATCAATCGCCGGCAAATCAGGATTGGCGAAGATGTTGGATAAAATTTTCAACTTGCCGCCCTGTTTCGGCTCAATTTTGCCATCCTTGCCCCGTTTCCAGCCGCCATTCCATTGTTCCTGATTCTCCCAATTCTTGGGATAGCCAATGCCGGGTTTGGTCTCGACATTATTAAACCAGGCGTATTCCATCCCGTCGCGGCTGGTCCAGACATTCTTGCAGGTCACTGAACAGGTATGGCAGCCAATGCATTTATCCAGGTTCAGGACCAT
>JAJHPN010000251.1 GCA_020890855.1 Candidatus Contendibacter sp.
TGCGGATACATCACAGCTACGCCGATGGCATCGCCCTGATTCACGTTCTGCTGGCGCTGACCGATCCCGCCTCTGAAATCGCGCCGACGCACGAAACCGAAACCGAACAGACTGAAGACACCGCCGGTATTTTCCGGCGTTTTTTCAATCCGGTGGATAAAGCGGTGCAGACCACCCTCAAGCTGGGCCGGGGGCTGCTTGGCGGAGGAGCGGACATGTTCAAGCACCCCACCCACGCGCTGGACTACGCCCGCAGCGGGGTCCAGCTGGCGGCCGAAATCGCTCGTCTCGCCCTGATGAGCGACGACTCCAGAACCCGCTTCAAGGGTGATCTGGGCGTCTCCAAACGGGTGGCCTGGGCCGAACCGCTACCGCTCGATGAAGTCAAGACCGTCGGCAAGGCGCTCGGTGGATCCGTCAATGATGTGTTGCTGGCGGCGGTGGCCGGAGCGCTGCGCGACTATCTGGTTGAGCGCGGCGATCCGGTTCCTGCCGAATTGCAGGTGCGAGCGGTCATCCCGGTCAATCTGCGTTCACCGGAGAAAGCAGCCCAGCTTGGCAATTTCTTCGGACTGGTGTTTCTGACCTTGCCGGTCGGCATCGCCAATCCGCTGGAGCGAGTCTACGAAGTGCGGCGGCGAATGAACGAACTCAAGGAATCGTTCCAGCCGATCCTGGCGCTGGGTCTGCTCGGAATCGCTGGGATGGGGCCAAACCAGGTGCAGCAATCACTGCTGGAGATGCTGAGTAAAAAAGCCTCGGCGGTCATGACCAATGTGCCTGGTCCGCCCGAACCGATTTATCTGGGCGGAGCGCGACTGGCCGAAATGATGTTCTGGGTGCCGCAATCCGGCCAGATCGGGATGGGCGTCAGCATTCTCAGCTACAACAACCGGGTGCATTTCGGACTGGTCGCCGATCAGAAGCTGGTCGCCGATCCGGAAGCGATCATCGGACGCTTCGCCGGCGAATTTGAAAAGCTGCTGTTCATTACCCTGATGAGTCCATGGGAGCATGAACTCGACGCGCAACAGGTGGAGAATTCGCTCAAGGCGTTGACCGGGCCAGAGAGCTGAAACGCCGCGTTAGGGTATTTATTCTAATTTTTATCAATATAATCAACATATAGGGTGCAAGCGAGGAAAAGCGCCACAGGCGACGACGCTCACCCTTAGCCCTTCTCGCGCAATCAGGAGAGGGAAATCAAACCGTCAGAGGAGCATCGTCATGGCTAAAAAAGGTAAGGGCGAAACCAACCGTCCGTTGTCCCAATCCATCCAGGATTCCGCCCATCTGATCTGGCTGGCCGGACTGGGCGCATTCGCCAAGGTTGGCGAAGAAGGCGGCAAATTGTTTGAAACGCTGATCAAGGAAGGCGAGAAAGTCGAGAAAAAAGCCCGCGACGCCGCCAGCGCGACACTGGAAGAAGTGCAGGAAAAAGCGGGCGAGACCCGTGGTAAGGTCGCCGACACCTGGGACAAAGTTGAGCAGTTGTTTGAAGATCGGCTGGCGCGGGTGCTAAACCGGATGGGCGTACCGAGCCACGATGAGCTACAGGCGCTGACCCAGCGGGTTGACGAGTTGCAGGAGATGATCAAAAAAGCGGCGGGCGCAGTAGAAACATAAGGCGTTTTCCACGAAAAAACCGTTATCCACGGAAGACACGGAAGACACGGAAAAAAGGAATTAAAGAATTTAAACAAAGGAAAGATTGTTGTTTTATTTTCAGAACGTTCGCTTATCCACCTTTTTCCGTCATACCCGCGAAAGCGGGTATCCATTCTTTTCAACGAGCGGCTGGATTCCCGCAGACGCAGGAATGACAAAAAACGAACGTCCTGATTTTTTAACCTTCCGTGCTTTCCGTGGACCGTTTGCTTCTTTACTTTCCGTGAACAAAAATCAGCTCAGGTATTCCTGGCTCAGTTGCTGGAGCAGTTGTCGGGCGTCGCCGTTCAGAAATGGCGCGACCAACGACAATACCTGATAGACCCCTAATCCCAGATCGTCGCTGTCATTGCTGGAACCCGTAGCGCGAATGCCCTGGAAATTCAGCCAGTACGTCGCCACCACCGCAATGTTTCGACTCAACGCTGCAATATCGTCGGCAGTCGCAGTCATGACACCCGCCCCCACCAGACCCTTGCAAATCGCGGCGGCAGTGTTGACCTTGCGCTCTACAATGCGGCGGAAGTGAGTTCGCAGTTTCTTGTTTCGGCTGAGGATATTATCGAGATCGCGGTAGAGAAACCGGTATTCCCAGATGTTCTCGAACACCAGATGCAGGTACAGCCACATGTCTTCCATATCCGGGATCCGGCGTTCGGGAACTTGCAGCGCCGCGTCCATCCGCCGCTC
>JAJHPN010000323.1 GCA_020890855.1 Candidatus Contendibacter sp.
TTTTTCACGCTGGATCAGCGGCAGGTGGCCATGACAGCGCACACGCAGAACCATGCTCATAGCGATGCAGCGCCACTTGCGCATCGCCACGATCCGCGCCGGTTAGCACCCATTAAAAAGCTGCGAGCAGTCTGAACGCCGGTAACTCCAAACTTGGGGGCGATGGACTTAGGTAAGTTCATCGCCCCTTATTCTTTTACCATCTTGAAATAACTGACAATTATATGAATATTAGATTTTAATAATATTATAAATATTCAGCTTCATTTAATGTTGTGGTGGCATTCTCCGGGGGCGCGTTGGTATGAATAATGTTGCATTGCAACGATAATTTGCAGCATCAATTCGGATCAATCGCCGAGTCTGTTGTTCCTGCCCCACAGGCCCGGACTGAGTAAAACGAATCCGTAAACTCCCAAAATTAGATATGTGGAGAGCTAATAATGATTTCACGCCACCATTCGATGTTCACCGTTCTGTCCATCGCCAGTTTGGCGCTGGCTACTCCCTTCGCAACGCAAGCCGCTCCACCCCCTGGTCGCCTGCTCGCTTCGCAGTGCGCTCAGTGCCACGGTACTAACGGTCGTTCTGTGAGCGGTATTGACAGTTTGGCGGGAGAAAGCGCCCGAGAAATCTACGACGAGATGCGGGAAATGAAGAATAAAACCGACCATCCGGATGACATCATGCATCACATAGCGGCGGCTTACACCGATCAGCAATTGTGGTTGATCGCTCAGTATTTCTCCACGATACCGAAATAACTGAGAGATGCCTTCACTCCCCGATTCCCGGTTGGCTTGATTGCCGCAACGCACAGGAACTCATGTCATGAATACGCTCTCTCGTCGTCACTTTCTGAAACTGGCCGGCGCCTCCGCAGCACTGGCTGCAACCCCATCCATACTGCGGGCGCAATCCGCTACGTCGAATGGTCGTGTAGTCGTGGTAGGTGGCGGCTTTGGCGGCGCTACCGTGGCTAAATATCTGCGCCTTTGGGGCGGCGCCAATGCGCCTCAGGTGACGCTGGTAGACGCCAATCTGAAGCACGTTTCCTGCATCCTCAGCAATATGGTGCTGGATAACACGCGGAGTTTGTCGAGCATCACCTTTGGCTATGACAATCTCCAGACGAAATATGGCGTCAAGTTTGTCCAAGGGAAGGCGACCAGTTTCGATAACGTCAAGAAACTCCTGAAACTGGCGAATGGAACCACGCTGGCGTACGACCATCTGGTTCTATCGCCCGGTATTGATTTCAAGCCGATTCCTGGCCTCAACTTCAGCAAGATTCCCCATGCCTGGCAAGCCGGTCCACAAACCACCCTGCTCCAACAGCAATTGCAGCAATTCATGTCCAGTTCGAGTCCGGGTAATGTGATCATCACTGCCCCACTGGCGCCGATTCGTTGCCCCATCGGGCCTTATGAGCGGGCCTGTACCGTGGCTGACATGATCAAGCGCAAGGGCAAGCCTGGATCCAAGGTGATCTTGCTGGACGCTAACCCCGGCATTATGGCTGAGGTCAATACCTTCACCACGGCGTTCAATAAAACCTTTGCCGGCATCATTGATTATCGCCCCAGTGTGCAAGTTGCGTCGGTGGATTCCGACCGCAGGATCGTTCAGACTACGACCGGTAGCGAGTTCCAGGCGAGCGTACTGAATGTGATTCCAGCCCATCTGGCGGGCGCCATTGTCCGCACGAATGGACTGGTGCCGGACCTGACGGCGGCGAATTGGGGCGCACCGGTAAACCCGCTGAACTACGAATCCACCGTATCCGGTATGTCCGGCGTTCACATCATCGGCGACTCGCAGGGGACCGGTATGTCCAAGGGCGGCCATGTCGCCAACGGCGAGGCCAAGGTGTGCGCTGACGCTATCTTGCGGATGCTGAAGGGAGAAGCGTTGGACATGGGGCCGACCGTTCCCGCTGCCTGCTTTAACTCGGTGACCTCCACGACCGGTTCCTGGTTAAGCACCCTGTTCGCCTATGACCCCGTCACAAAATCGATGATAAAAGTCAAAGCCCCTGACAATCCCACCGGAACCTTCGAAGCGCCTGCGGCAACCGGGGACAACTACGAAAGAATATTCGACTGGTCCGCTAATCTATTCGCCGACACTTTCGCCTGATCCTTTCGCTTTCCATCCGGTTCTGCGTCCGGTTTAACGAAAATTCTCTGACTCCAGTCGCTTTGACTGGAGTCTTTTTTCCCTGACTATCGTTTCTAATTGTGTGTAATTCAATGCCGGTTGCTGACGCAATAGTGACCTTCGGTGTGATAACCGGTGGGGCAAACGCCGTTCTTGGCAATGGATATGACGGCGCAAGTCGGCAGGCGAAAATCTTTGGATTGCAAAATCCGGCGTGATTCAACCAGAGTCATCCTCAGCGTCCACCCACAAGCACGGATGAAATGGACTTCCGGTTCATCGCGACGGACATGAGCGCTTTTCCTTCAATCAGCGGTTTTTTAACCGGGCGACGGCGCCATGAGTTCGTCAATGCAACCGACCGCCTGAGTAAAACGGTCGGCCCAAGAACCGCGTAACAACCGATAGGGTCGCCGTTCAGTAGCCAGTTCAGCGATAAAGGTTTGGTGCATCCACTCGCGGATCAATTCACCATCGCGGGTTCCATCCTGCACAAACGGCGTATCCGCATCAGTCAGTAAATAGAGATCGGGACGACGCTGCCGGGCGGCGATCGCCTCAACCGCCAGCGAGCGTTGATGCAAATAGCGGCGATGCCAAATGGCGGTGGCGAAAGCGTCGGTATCGCAAATCAACAGCCGGTTGCACTGCCGGGCGGCGGCATTTTCGCGTTCGCACTGGATCGTCGCGATATGGGTGAATTCCGGCGAAGTCCAATGATCGCCAGCGCTGGCGGCCAGTTTAAGTTCGGTGTATTCGCGCCCGTATTCGGCTACCCAAAGGGTGCGGTAATGCGCGGCCAATGCTTGAGCCAGCGTGGTTTTGCCGGTGGATTCCGCCCCGACCAGACAGACGCGCCGGGCGTAATAACCGCGCACCGGCGGCTCGATAAACTCCCAACAGGCCCATGGATCCGCCCGAACCTGAGTCCCGGACATCGGCACGGCCTGTCGCGCCTTGTCGACCTGAATATGCTGACAACCAAGATAACGGGCAAAGCGATCGCCATAATCTTCAGAAGAGAACACCAAATCCGGGGCAAAACCCAGCCAGCGAATGGAATGCTCTGCCCACAATTGCGAATCATCGGGATCGAGCGTGTCGTCAATCAGCATGACCTGGACATCGGGATGAATCTCGCGTAGCCACGCCGCCCGCAATGCGCCGGACGGTTGTTGTTCCGGCTTACCGCAGACGATCACATGCAATTCATCCACTTGCGCCCGCGCCGTATCAATCAGAAAATGATGACCACGATGGGGCGGATAAAACTTGCCGACCAGCAACCCGCGTTTCATCATGCTAAATCTGGAGCGGCAATCGCTGCTGAATGGCGTTGCCAAACCCGCCGCCATTGCCATAGGCCAACCAGGCACAGGCAAAGAAAGACAAAATACAGAATAGCAGTCAATTGCAGATCGCGAGCGATATACAGATAGATATACAACACATCAGCGCTAATCCACACATACCAGTTTTCAATGGCTTTGCGGTTGAGCAGATATTGCGCCGCCAGACTCAAAACCGTCGTAAAGGCGTCCACAAAGGGAGCAGAGCCACTGACCGCTTGTAGAATCAGCATCAGTCCGATGGTCCCCAATATGACCAGACCGATCAGAATCAATAGCAGACGCGGTGGGGCATGATTGACTTGCAGGGCAGTGCGATGCTCGCCGCCATACAGCCACCAATACCAACCCTGGATAGCCAGTGCGATATAGACGATTTGCAGACCGGCATCGCCATACAGCCGGTCTTGGGCGAACAGGATCAGAAAGAAAATGTTGTTGGCGATGCCCAGCGGGAAGTTCCAGATATTCTGCTTGACCACCAGATAAACGCAGGCTGCGCCAGTGACAAAGCCAAGAGTCTCGATCAGGCTGTACGGTAGCCAGCCTCGCCAGGCCGCCAGAATCAAGGCGATGCCCAGCAGTGCGCCGCTCCAGTCATCAAGGGATTTGAACTTGCTCATCAGGCAGACCCGCCCACTCAATAATCGCCTTCGCCGCCTGCTGGCTGGCGTCGCGGCGCAATTCACCATGCAGCGCATCAAACGCTGTCGTCAACGCCTCACGCGCGGCGGCGTCCTCCAGCCAGCGCAACACCGCCGGCCCCAGATTCGCTGCGGTTGCCGTTTCCTGAATAAACTCCGGGACCAGTTCGCGACCAGCCAACAGATTGGGCAGGGCAAAATAGGCAATGGTTAGCAAGCGTCGGGCGATCCAGGCGGTGATCGGCGCGACCCGGTAAGCCACCACCAGCGGCCGCTTGAGCAACATCGCTTCCAAGGTTGCGGTTCCGGAAGCCGACAACACGACTTCGGCGACGGTCAACACTTCGCGGGAATGGCCTTGCAGCAACGTCAACGGCAAGTTGGGCGCTAATGCTGATTGCATCGTCTCAAGCAAATCATGCAATCGGGGCGTCGCTGCGGGCAGCAGGAAATGCAGATCAGGCCGTTGCGCAGACAGCCATTGCGCAGTTTCCAGAAACAGCGGCCCGAGTCGCCGGACTTCGCCCATGCGACTCCCCGGCAACAGCGCGACGATGTGCGCCGTATCCGGCAACTCCAGATTGAGCGCTCGCCAAGCCAATCCTGGATCGATCGTCATCGGAATAGCATCGGCCAGTGGATGACCGACATACCGCACCGGAACGCCGCGATCCTGATAAAACGCCGCCTCGAACGGCAACAAGGTCAGCATCAAATCCACCGAACGGGCGATTTTACGCACCCGCCACGGTCGCCACGCCCACACCGAGGGACTGACGTAATGGACGGTGGGAATGCCGTGAACGCGCAACCGGCGCTCCAGGCCAAGGTTGAAATCCGGGGCGTCGATGCCGATGAATACCGCCGGCGGATCGGCCAGAAAGCAGCGGTAAAGTTGCCGGCGAATGCTCAGCAACTCCGGGAGATGGCGCAGCACCTCTACCAGCCCCATCACCGCCAACCGTTCCAGCGGAACCCAAGAGTGCAAACCCGCCGCGATCATGCCAGGGCCACCGACGCCACTGAACCGGGCGTGTGGATAATGCTGTTTCAGCGTAGCGATTAGGGAAGCGCCGAGCAGATCGCCCGACAGCTCCCCGGCGACGAGAGCGATGTGCATCACTTCATGCTCCATCAACATGACCTCGACGCTTTCCTCTTTTCCATACTTTCCTTTCTTCTTCCTTAAACTTTCCGCGCCTTCCGCGCCTTCCGCGCCTTCCGCGCCTTCCGTGGATAGAATCTTGCTCTTCAGCGGACGATGCCGTTACGGGATGGCGCAGCCAGAAAATCAGCGAGAATTTGCAGGGCCGGCCAGTCCGCCATCATCTCCCGCACCTTCTCGATCGCCTCTTCCAGACGCAGATTGGCGCGGTAAATGACCTTGTAAGCCCGGCGGATCGCCTGGATTTCCTCATCGGCAAAGCCACGCCGGCGCAAACCTTCCGCGTTGATGCCGTAGGGTTCAGCCCGGTAACCGGCCACCGTGACATAAGGGGGCACATCCCGGTTCACTCCGCAGGCGAAACCGCAAAAGCTGTGCGCCCCCAGCCGGGTAAACTGGTAAATCAGGGCGAAACCACCCAGCACCACGTCATCCTCGATATGAACATGCCCGGCCAGCGACGCGCCATTGGCGAAAATGGTGCGGTTGCCAACCATGCAATCATGGGCGATATGAACATAGGCCATGATCCAGTTGTCGTCGCCGATCCGGGTCAAGCCAGCGTCCTGCGCAGTGCCGCGATTGATGGTCACAAACTCCCGGATCGTGTTGCGGTCGCCGATCTCCAGCCGGGTCGGTTCGCCGCCATATTTCTTGTCCTGCGGAATCTCGCCCAATGAAGAGAACTGATAGATCCGGTTTTCACAGCCAATCCGGGTCGGCCCTTGCAGCACGACATGTGGGCCAATCCAGGTTCCTGCGCCGATCTCAACCTCCGGCCCGATAATCGAGAACGGCCCGACCGTGACGTCCGGAGCCAGGCGGGCAGCGGGATCGACCACGGCGCGGGGATCAATCACGGCTCAATGTCCCGGCGGGCGCACATCAGCTCAGCGGACGCCGCCAGTTGCCCATCGACCTTGGCTTCACAGATAAACTTGCCAACGCCCTGTTTGATCCGATCCAGCCGCACTTCCAGGATCAATTGATCGCCGGGTTCGACTGGCCGTTTGAACCGGGCGCGATCGACCCCCACCAGGTAGTACATCGAGTGATGATCAGGCCGGTCGCCCTCGCTCTTGAAGGCGAGAATGCCGGTCGCTTGGGCGAGCGCCTCCAAAATCAGTACGCCCGGCATGATCGGCCGCTGTGGGAAATGTCCCAAAAAGAACGGCTCATTAAAACTGACGTTCTTCAGACCGGTCAGCGACTGACCCGATTCAAACGCCAGCACCCGGTCAATCAGCAGAAACGGGTAACGATGCGGCAGGTATTCCAGAATTTCCTTGATGTCCAACACGGTGATTTCAATCCTTGTGGTCTTGAGAGGACGCCTGCGGCGAATGGCCGCGATTAAGGGTTTGTTCCAGTGCGGTCAGGCGCCGGAACAGTTCATCCAGGCGGCGCAGGCGGGCGCTGATCTTGTTCCAGACCCGGTTTGGCTCCACCGTCAATCCCGAAGAATAGGCGCCTGGCTGAGTGATGGACTGAGCGACCAGCGACATACCGGTCACCTGCACCCGGTCGGCAATTTTCAGATGGCCCGCGACGCCGACCCCACCGCCCAAGCGGCAATGTTGGCCAATCCGGGCGCTGCCGGCGATCCCGACACAGCCGGCTAATGCGCTGTGTGCGCCGATCTGCACGTTGTGGGCGACCTGAATCTGGTTGTCCAGCTTGACCCCGTCTTCGATGATGGTGTCTTCCAGAGCGCCCCGATCAATCGTGGTGTTAGCGCCGATTTCGACATCATTCCCAACCTGAACGCTGCCGAGTTGGGGAATTTTCAGCCAGCGTCCATCGCTATCAAGCGCGAGGCCAAAACCATCGCTGCCAATCACTGCCCCCGGATGAACCAGCACCCGCTGCCCCAATCGCGTCCGGTGGCAAATCGTGACCTGAGCGACGAGCCGGGTCCCTGCTCCGAGGATAGCTTGTTCGCCAATCACGCAATTGGGTCCCACGATGACGCCAACCTCAATGACCGCGCCCGCCTCGACCGTGCAGTGCGGGCCAATCCAGGCATTAGCGGCAACCTGCGCGGCAGGGCTGACCCAGGCGGTAGGATGAATCCCCCGGCGCGCTTCCGGCGCGGGTTCAAACAAGGCGGCGGCCCGCGCATAGGCTACCTGCGGATTAGCGGCCACCAGGGCCGGAGCTGGGCAATCCACCGCATCCGCCGGCGTCAGGATTACCGCAGCAGCCCGCGTCGTCGCCAGAAACGGACGATAACGGGAATAGATCAGAAAACTGAGCTGCCCCGGTTCCGCACTGGACAAGGGCGCTATCCCAGTGATGACCGTTGCGGGATCGCACCCGTGCAGGTGGGCGCTGGCGACGGCGGCGATCTCACCCAGCGTGGGCATGGCGGCGTTATCGGGACGAGGTCAGCCGCTTAAGCACTTTTTCAGTGACATCGACCTGCGGGCTGGCGTACAGCGTGGCGCTATCATTGACCACCAAATCAAAACCGTCTTCCTTGGCGACGCTGTTGATCACGTCCAGCACCTGTTTCTGGAACTTGCCCAGTTCTTCATTGCGGCGCAGGTTGAAGTCTTCGCGAAATTCGTCACTACTGCGCTTCAGCTCCCGCGCCTGGTTACGAAAATCATTTTCCACCGTGCGGCGCTGACTCTCGCTCATCACTGCACCATCCTTGGCGATCTTCTCTTCAAGCTTACGCAGCGACTTCTGCGCTTCATCCAGACCTTTTTTGCGCGGCGCGAACTCCTGTTCCAGTCGCTTGCTGGCGGATTCAGCCTGCGGGGCGCTGTTAAGGATCTTGGCGATACTGACAAAACCAATTTTCACGTCAGCCGCCTGCGCCAACGACAGCGGCAACGCCAGAGCGCCCGCGATCAACAGCTTGTGCATGAATTTCACTCGATATACCTCCAGAAATAGTGCAAGAAATCACTCCACCATAAAAACCGGAGTCCAGTCTCCGACCCGCCTTTAATTGAAAGGTACGCCAAAGGAAAACTGGAAAACTTCCGTTTCATCGCCAGGCTGCTCGTTCAATGGTGCAGCCAGACTTAACACAATCGGTCCCAGCGGCGAAATCCATAATCCGGAAACGCCCACTGAATAGCGCAACTCGTTGGCGTCAAAATCGCTCGCCGTAGTGAACACGTTCCCGATATCGAAGAACGCCGCTACCCGCACGTTCTCGGATTTTTCCATAAACGGGACCGGCAAAATGAACTGGGTGCTCGCGACGGTTTTGAATGCGCCGCCACTGGGTTCGTCGTTACTATAGCGTGGCCCCAGCGTATTGGCCTTATAACCGCGCACCGAACGCAAGCCGCCCGCGTAGAAGTTCTCAAAAAACGGCAGGCTGTTGGTATTGCCGTAGCCAT
Source organism: Candidatus Contendibacter sp. (assembly GCA_020890855.1). Lineage (GTDB taxonomy): Bacteria > Pseudomonadota > Gammaproteobacteria > Competibacterales > Competibacteraceae > RXIV01. Next base: position 8,678 of record JAJHPN010000323.1, read on the forward strand.
CGCCGTAGCCAATGTCGCCGCCGACCGACCAGGTCAACCAGCGGGCCAGCGGGAAATAGGCAATGCCGCGATAACCCAGTTTGTAAAACTGTGCATCGCTGCCCGGAATAGCAAGTTCCGCCGTCACCTGATTCAGGCTGCCGCTGGTGGGAAATAAGGTCCGGTCGCGGCTATCCCGCGCCCAACTGGCGTCCAGTTTGAACTCATCGTAGACATCGCCGTTTTGCTCAATATCGTAGAGAATCTCTATCGGCGTCCCGCTATTAGTGCCGATCCACAAATGCTCGTAGCCGGGACTCAACCGTAAGGTGTCAAATTCATTCAGCGGAAAACCGTAGCTTACCTGGACGCCATAGCTGTTCAGGTAATAATCGGCGGCATTAACCTGGGCAGTGTCAATTTCCCGGTAATACACCTTGAAGCCACGACTAATGCCATCTGGAGTGTAATAGGGATCATTATAGGTGAGACTGTAGTTCTGGCCAGAGCCGCTATTATTCAGCACCAGGCCCAACTGATTGCCAGTGCCAAGAAAGTTGTTCTGAGTGACGCTGGCGTTAATCATCACACCTGATTCTTGGCCGTAGCCAATACCGAACATCAGACTGCCCGATGGCCGCTCAACCACCGTGTAATTGACATCGACCTGATCATTAGCGCCAGCGACGGCAGGCGTCTCAACATTGACGCTTTCCAGATATTCAAGACGTTGCAAACGGGTCTTGGATCGGCTCATATCCTTGGTCGAAAACCAGGCGCCTTCGGATTGGCGCATTTCCCGGCGCAAGACCTGGTCCTCGGT
>JAJHPN010000269.1 GCA_020890855.1 Candidatus Contendibacter sp.
GTGCGCCGCACTTCCTCAATGGTCGCGGTGGTTTCATTGACCGCCGCCGCCTGTTCCGCAGTCGTGGCGGCCTGCTGGCTGGCGACCGCGGAAATTTCGCGGGTGGCGGCGGACAGGCTGGCGGTGACTTCCAGGGTCCGGCCGGTCAACTGCTGCAAGCTGGCGATCATCTGGGCGAAAGCTTGGCCGATTTCGCCGATTTCATCGCGCCGTTGCAGCATCGGGTTGTTGCCCGGTTCGGCGACAACACTGCCCAGATCGCCTTCCGCTACCCGGTTAGCCGCCTTGACCAGCAGCGCCAGCGGCCGGGCCATCGCTTTGGTGGTGACGCCGCCGATGAACAAGCTGACCACAATCGCCACCAAGGTCAGCGTGACCACCACCCATAAGATTTGCCGGGCAAAAGCGATGGCGGCCTCGCTTTGCGTTTTCAGACTGGCCTGCACCCCCTCGCCGGCGGCCAAGGCGTCCTGGCGCATCGCCGTGCCGAGAGCCTCCAGCACGTCCTTGAACAACTGGTTTTGCTGGGTGTAATCGCTGACGATAGTTTGAAAGCCGGCGACATAGGCGCGAACCGCTGCTTTGGCTTCGGTAACGAGTTGGCGAGCGCCGGCGTCCGGCAACAATGATTCCAACGGGGTCAACGCCCCCAGAATTTGTTGATGGCGCTCCTCAAAGTTTCGAACCCAGACCTCCTCGCCTTCAACCAGATATTTGAAAAGATCCAGACGCATTAATGTAATGGCTTCACCCGCAGTAGTGACCTCCGATGATAAAAGGCTCTGCTGTTTGGATTGCACCGCCTGCTTGAATAATTCATCCAATTTTTGATTGGCTAATGGTCCCTGTACATCCATCACCTCGGTCAGGATTTTTTGCCTGTCGCTTAATAAGCGGATCACTTTTTCAAAGGCGGTTTGGTAGTCCTTAAAATGGCTGCTGAATTTATCCAGTCCGCTGCGTTGTTCGGCTTCGACCAGGGTGCGGTTCGCCACATCGAGCAAGTTCTTCAACTCGCTGACCGCCTTATTGTAGTCATCAAGATCTATTGAACGCTGATAGCTGGTATATTTAATGACCGCCACGCGCATCCGGTAAATTTCCATAATTATACTTCGCACCAGACTTTGCTGTTCGCTGGATTCCTGGCTCAATCGGTTAAAATCACTGCTGAGCCGACTCATCTGGACAATGGTCATGGTGCTGACCACACCCATTAACGCCAGAATCAGGCAATAGCCGGCTAAAATCTTGAATCCGACTTTTCGATGTTGAAAAAAGGTCATGGCGTGAGTCCTGGTGGCGGTGATCATCGGGTTATGCGGCGCTGGGCCAAGTCGGGGTTGAACGAATCAGCCCGTTGGAAGCAGGCCACGATTCTTATGGCTCTTCGTGAACAATCAGGTGCGGATCGGACAGCAGCCGTTCCAAATCCAGCACGATCAGCAGGTCGGGAGTAATGCCCTTGACGTAGTCCTGCACCTGTGGCGGGAGAATGGCCGGCGGCGGACTCAGACTGGACAACAGCGCCTCGTCAACCTGCGGCACATCATCCGCCAGCAGGGTGAGTTCCATCGGCTGACCGTCAGCGCACCTCCCGCCGCGCACCAACAGAATATGCGCTTGGTCGGCCAGTGGGCGGGCCGGCAGTCCCCAAAACCGCGCCAAGTCCATAATCGAAAACAGATGACCGCGCAAATTGAGGATGCCGAGGATGAACGGCGGCGCACAAGGCACCGGCGCCCATTGGAAAATCCGCAGCGGCTGGATCTCGTAAACCAGGGCGCTCGGCAGGCCGATGGCTTCGCCGCCGAGATGGAACGTCACCAGTTCCAGCGTTTCCTGGCCGCGCCGCGCCGCTTCAGGAAGTCGGGCCAGCACCCGCGCCCGCTCTTCGAGAATGCGCTGGGCTGGGGTTACAACCTGATGGGCCAGCGGCTGTTCAGCAGGATTCATTGCTTTCATCCCAACAGTTGCAACAAGGCTGGCGCCTGACCAGCGGTCAGATCGTCAGAGCCGGGCAAAACCGCATCGGCCGGCAGCCGCTCACACAAGCGCAACGCCAGGGCGCGGTGGCGGGCGGCAGCGGCGATCAGACCCTGCTTCCGGTACAAATCGCCCAGATGAATATGCGCCAACACAAAGTCCGGCTCCAGATAAAGCACTTTTTTGAAGCGGGCCAGCGCCGCGGCGATCTCGCCCTGTTCCTGCGCGATCAACGCCAGCAGGTAATGGGATTCGCCGTGCAGCGGTTCCTGTTGCAGCGCCTGTTCCGCCCAGCGGCGAGCCTCGGTCAACCGCCCGGCGTTCGCCTCCAGCCGGGCTAATTGCCGGCAAGCCGCGCCATG
>JAJHPN010000338.1 GCA_020890855.1 Candidatus Contendibacter sp.
GCGCGGAGCAAATCGTGCATGTTCAGGACGCCGGCCAGCATTCCGGCGGAGTTTACCACCGGCAGGGCGTTGATCCGGTAGTGCTGCATCATTTGCAGGGCCTCGGCGGCCAGCGCGCCGGGCGCGATGGTCTTGCAGTTCCGGGTCATCACTTCGGCGACGCGGGCGGTGTGGACATCCACCTGCCGATCCAGCGCCCGGCGCAGATCGCCATCGGTGAACACCCCCAGCACCTGCTCGGCGGCGTCCACCACCACGGTCGTTCCCAAACCCTTGCGGCTCATCTCCAGCAGGGCGTCCCTGAGCAGATCATCCGGGGCGCTGCGCGGGATTTGTTCACCGGTGTGCATCACGTCGGCGGTCAGCAGCAGCAGGCGGCGACCCAGGCGACCGCCGGGATGGGAACGGGCGAAGTCTTCGGCGGTGAAGCCCCGCGCCTCCAGCAGCGCCACCGCCAACGCATCGCCCATCGCCAGAGTCGCGGTCGTGCTGGCGGTCGGGGCCAGCCCCAGCGGACAGGCTTCCTGAGCGACGCTGACGTCGATGTGAACATCAGCGGCTTTGGCCAGGGTGGAATCGGGATTGCCGGTCAGGGTAATGAGCGGCACACCCAGCCGTTTGATCAGCGGCAGCAGGGTCAGGATTTCGTCAGTTTCGCCGGAATTGGACAGGGCCATCACGACATCCTGGACCGTGATCATGCCCATATCGCCATGACTGGCTTCGGCAGGATGGACGAAGAAGGCGGGAGCGCCGGTGCTGGCCAGGGTGGCGGCGATTTTGCCGCCGATATGACCAGACTTGCCGATGCCGAGGACCACAATCCGGCCCGCGCAGGCCAGCATCAATTGACAGGCGTGGACAAAACCGTCGTCAATCCGGGCCGTCAATTGGGTGATCGCCTGGGCTTCAATGGTCAATACCTGGCTGGCCAGTCGTTTCAGTTGTTCGGGGTGCATGGCGGGTTGATATCGAGTCCGGTGGGTTGTCCCGTTGGCTGCGGTTCAGGCTGAGATCTCAATCGGCAAGCGGGGATTATTGCCCCATTCCGACCAGGCGCCGGGATAACCGCGCACCCGGGGATAGCCGAGATAGCGCAGCACCCAGTAGGTATGCGCCGAACGGTGATGGGTCTGGCAATAGACAATCACTTCCTTGTCCGGCGTCACGCCGCGTTGTTCCAGCAAGGCCCGCAACACGGGATCGGGTTGGAAGCGCAATTGCCGCTGCGGGTCCATGGCGTCGGTCCATTGCAGGTTCACTGCGCCGGGAATGTGGCCGCCCCGGGCAGCGCGCTGATCCAGACCGGCGTACTCGGCTGGACTGCGGGTATCGAGCAAGGCTACGTCGGGCCGACCCAGGCCAGCCAGAATGTAATCTTTATCAGCGACCGCCGCCGGATTGCGAAACCGGGCCTGGAAAAAACTGGGCGCCGGCCGGCGGATCTGATTTTCGAGTCGTCCGCCGGCAGCGTCCCAGGCGTGAATGCCGCCGTTCAGCATTGCCGACCGCTCATGGCCGAGGATGGCCAGGGTCCACAACAGTCGGCCCGCCCGGCCATTGCCTTCCTCGTCATAGGCGACTACAGATTGCTCCGCCGTCAGACCCAGCCGCGACAGCACTTCGCCTAATCGCGCTTCGGTCGGCAACAGGCCCATCGCCGGCGGTTCCACCCGCACTAAATCGGCATAATCCAGATGAACCGCGCCGGGGATGTGGCCGGCGGCATAACTGGCTGAATCGCACAGATCGACGACCAGGATGCTGTGATCGGCCAGATGGGGTTGCAGTTGATCCGGTTCGATCAATAGCGGCAGGTTGGGCGCGTTCGCCATGTCGATCACTCCTGAAATTAAGGTTGCCGCATAGTTTGCATAAAAAAAGCCCGGAATGCGCCGGGCTTGGTGACCGAAATCGGTCTACATGTTCGGATAATTCGGCCCGCCGCCGCCTTCCGGCGTCACCCAGTTGATGTTCTGGGTCGGATCCTTGATATCGCAGGTCTTGCAGTGGACGCAGTTCTGGGCGTTGATTTGCAAACGCGGGTTTTGCCCGTCGCTGTCCCGGACGATTTCATAAACCCCGGCCGGGCAATAACGCTGCTCCGGGGCGTCGTACAGCGCCAGGTTGACCTGAATCGGCGTGGTCGGGTCTTTCAGGGTCAGGTGACAGGGCTGATCCTCGCCGTGATTGGTGTTGGAAATGAACACCGACGACAGCCGGTCAAAACTGACCTTGCCGTCCGGCTTGGGATACTCGATCTTCGGACACTCGGACGCTTTTTTGAGCTTGGCGTGGTCGGGCTTATGGTGGAGCGTCCACGGCGCTTTACCCCGGAACAGGTA
>JAJHPN010000030.1 GCA_020890855.1 Candidatus Contendibacter sp.
GCACCATGCCACTGATTCAATTAATTATCGTTTTGGTCGTTTTTGGGGTGATCCTGTGGGCGATCAATACCTACATTCCCATGGATGGCAATATCAAGAAAATCTTGAATGTGGTCGTCATTATTGCTGCGATTCTTTTTGTATTAAGCGCCTTCGGAGTTTTGGGTTCCCTATCAGGAATGCATGTAGGAAGGTAATTGAATGCGAAACCGTGAGTGATGCGTCGAGCAGACACTCATTCCCGATTCAGAACAGGAGTAAGCCTCAATGTTAACTAGAGACCAATATGTGGAAAAAATGAAACAGCGCCTTGATCAATGGAGCGCTGAAATGGATGTCCTGGAAGCGAAAGCGCATAAGACCCAGGAGGAGGCCAAGGAGAAATATCAGGAGCAACTGGTCGCGCTGCGCGCCAAGCGTCAGGAAGGCGAGGAAAAGCTGAAGGCGATCCAATCGGCAACGGAAGACTCCTGGGAGCAACTTAAAGCAGAAACGGAAAATGTCTGGGACGCTTTTAAGGATTCTTTCCATGCGTTCAAAGCGCATTTCAAATGAGTAAACCCTAAGGCTTTCACTCCGTCCGTTCGCTCTGAGCCTATCGAAGGATCATTGATCAACAGGACTTTCGCTTTTTGTCATTCCCGCGTCAGCGGGAATCCAGTAACCCGCTGAGAAAAATAGATACCCGTTTTCACGGGTATGACGACGCAAGGTTTATTAGCGAAAGTCCTGATCAATAAAGAACAGGATTCGACCGGCTCACCCCGAACGGTTTTTGAACTGGAAGCAAAAGTTCTGAAACCTTTTCCACCCTACGAACACCCTAAGATTCATCATTCACCAGGAGTATCACTATGAAATTATTCAGTCGATTCGCTACCTTTCTTGTCATCATTTTTTTCGCCTCTCTCTTGGGATGCGCCTCAACCTCAAAGCAGGAAGGAACCGGAGAATATGTGGACGACACCGTCCTGACTGGCAAGGTCAAGGCGGCCATCTTCAACGATCCTGCGCTGAGTTCGGCGGAGATCAACGTTGAAACCTTCAAGGGCGTGGTGCAGTTGAGCGGTTTCGTCAATTCCAAGGGCGACATTAACAAGGCCATCCAAGTTGCGCGCAGCGTCCCCGGCGTGACATCCGTTAAGAATGACATGCGGCTCAAGTGACGGGAGACCGCGCCTCACCAATCGCGAACTGATCCTCGGGCATTAAGTCCGAGGAGCGGTTCGCTCCGCAGTCGGCCACCGCAACCCAGGAACGGTTTGCTCGATCATTGCCTTCTGATTGAAGAACCCATTCGCACCGCCCAGCGGCATCGGTCCAAAAAGGGCATAATTCAAGGAAACGTCGCTTTGCATCTATGCGCTAGCGTACAGACCACCCCCTCATCTTGCGTACCATATTGAAAATAGTCGTCAGCGGGTTCCCAGAAATCAGGAAGGAGTAGCCGTGAACGAGATGAAGCGATCAGCCCCACAACCCCTCTCCAAGAGAGCCACCGGCATCGAGGGATTCGATGCGCTGAGCGGCGGTGGGTTGCCACGGAACCGCACCACCTTGGTGATGGGTGGTCCTGGATCGGGCAAAACCGTCTTCTCGCTGCAAGTCCTGGTCAACGCCGCACGCCAGCGCGACGAAGCCGGGATTTTCGTCGCCTTTGAGGAGCGAAGCCACCAGGTCATGGCGAACGCCGCCACCTTCGATTGGGGGCTGCCCGCGCTGGCGGAAGACCAGATCTATATTCTTGACGCCCATCTATCGCCCACCATCGTCCAGTCCGGCGAGTTTGATTTGAGCGGCATCTTAGCCATCCTCAAGGCCAAGCAAGAAGCGATGAACGCTGAGTGGATCGTGTTTGACGGCATCGATGTGTTGCTGACGCTGTTGCGGGACCCGATTTTGGAAATGCGGGAAATCTATCGGATCCGGGACTGGCTGGCGGACAACGAGTTGACCGCGATCATCACGGCCAAGATGGATAGCCAGGCCTCCGCAGTGGCGAACTACGGCTTCATGCAGTTCATGGTGGATTGCGTGATTCGCTTCAACCGGCGTCTGGAGTACGGCGTCCCGGCCCACCGGCTCCAAGTCACCAAATATCGCGGCTCGGATTTTGCGTCCGGCGAATTTCCGCTCAGTTTTGGGATCTCCGGAATCGAAGTGGCCCCCCCTGAGCCGCCGGAAATTATTCACGAAGCCTCGACCGAACGGGTGTCCGCCGGCTTTGAGCGTTTCGACATCATGTTAGGGGGTGGCCTGTTCCGGGGCAGCAGCACACTAATCACCGGAGCGCCCGGCACCTCCAAGACCACGTTGATTGGCAAGTTTGCCGAGGCCGCCTGCCAACGTGGCGAGCACACCCTGTTCGTGAGCTTCGATGAAGGCGCCGACCAAATCACGCGCAATTTGTCTTCAGTGGGCATCGATCTCAACACGCACATCCAATCCGGCCTATTGCGGATGTACTCTGGACGAACGGAAGCGCACAGCGCCGAAGAGCATTTGATCAAGCTGCGCACGTTGATCCGCGAACATCAACCACGTTGCATGGTGATTGATCCGCTGTCCGCGATGGCTAAGGCTGGAGGGATCGGCGCGGCGCGCGCGGTCGCCAACCGGCTCATCCACATGATGAAAGATAAAAAAATCACGGTGGTGATCAGCGCCCTCATCGAAGGCAACGATCCGCAGATGGAAGCGACCGATCTCCAGATTTCGACCATTGCCGACACCTGGATTCATCTCTCCTATCTGGTGCGCAGCGGGGAACGCAACCGGGCGTTGACCATCGTTAAATCGCGGGGAACCTGGCACTCCAACCAGGTGCGCGAATTGGTGCTGAGCGAAGCCGGCCCCATGCTCACCGATGTTTATTCCGCCGGGGGTGAAGTGCTCATGGGCACGCTGCGCTGGGAAAAGGAGGCTGAGGAGAGCGCCCGACAGAAACAGCGACAGGCCGAGTTTGAGCATAAGCAACGCGATCTGGAATTTGCCGAAGCGGATACGCAGGCCCGAATTAAAGCCCTGCAACTGGATCTTCAGCGGCAGCAGGCCGAACTGGCGTTATACACCCTGGCCGGTGAAGCACGGATTCTGTCCTCAAGCGAGCGAGAGAATGCGTTACGCCGGATACGCGGGGCCGACTTGTCCACCCGCATGGAGTCGGCTGCGACGTCCCTCACGCCCCGTGAAACCTCGTAATGCTTCCGGCTTTGGAACGAGCAAAAAGACCCGCAAGGGGGAGTGAGATGCGCCGCAAACCGATCGTCATACCATCCGATCCCGCTGCCGTGACTGCGGCAGTGGTGATGCGGCTCTATGTGGTGAGCGGCGCACCGAATTCGGTTCAGGCGCTCGCCAATCTGGAGGCGATTTGTCAGCGGCAATTGAAAGGGAGCTACCAGTTGGAGGTGGTTGATGTGCTTGAACAACCACTCCGCGCCTTGGCCGATGGCGTCATCGTCACCCCCAGTCTCATCAAGCTGTCTCCGCCGCCCGCCGCGCAGATCGTCGGCAACCTCAGCGATAAAAGTAAAGTGCAGCGCGCGCTTGGACTGGAAGAAAAAATCGTATGAAAACGGCCAGTTCCGACTCAACAACAGAGACTGATTTTGCGGAAACCGAAGCCGCGTTCGCGACGTTCATTCGGCGACTGATCCAGGATGCCGCGACGCTGCGGGCCATCGACTCGGGCGAGGTGGACGCCATCCTGGATCCGGTGAGTGGCCGCGCGATCCTGCTGCCGGAGGCGCGGGCGGCGCTGCGCGAAGACAAAGCGCCCACCAACCGGGTGTTGGCGACCCTGCCCCGCAGGGAATATCAGCGTTTACAAGCCGGATTCGAACTCGTCACACTCAATTTTGGGGATGTGCTCCATGAACCTGGAGAGTTGATTCAGCACATCCACTTTCCCAACGAGGGCCTTCTGGTTTCTTTGCTCACGCTGATCCAGGACCACATGGGTTTGGAAATTGGGCTGGTCGGCAGTGAAGGCATGATCGGACTTCCTGTGGCGCAAGGGATCGATACGTCGTCCGTTCGCGCCGTAGTGCAGGGAACAGGAACGGCCCTGCGGATGGAATCTTCACAATTTCGCCAAGTCCTCGAAACCAGCCCCGCATTGCAACGTGCGCTCCACCGCTATACCTACGCCCTGATCGCCCAGATTACGCAAACCGCCGCGTGCAACCGCTTTCATCAGGTGGAAGCGCGCCTTGCCCGTTGGCTGCTGATGGCGAGCGACCGCCTTCAGTCGGACTCCATCCGTTTTACGCACGAATGGCTGGCGGATTTGCTGGGGGTGCGCCGGGTCGGAGTCACTCTAGCAGCCAGCGCGCTACAGCAACAAAGGCTGATTCAATACAGCCGCGGCAACATCACGATTCTGGATCGAGAAGGTCTCAAGGTGTCCTCTTGTGAGTGTTACCAGAAGATCAAGGACATTTTCGACCACGCATAGCCCTGACTGACGCCTACTGTCAGTCGTAGCCGCGCAAGGATGCTGCCCTCCCCGGCACGTTCGCGCCGGTCTTCCTGCTCAATCAGGACGTCCACTATCCGCTGAATTCGTCATCCCTCCTAAAACAGGTATCCAATATTTTCAATTGGTTACTCGATTATCACTGGTATGAGAATCACAAAAAGCGAATGTTTTAGGGAAAAATTTTAGGGAAAAAAGCCAGGCTTACTGATTGATCTGTTCGCTAGCGCACAGAAGCTTGTCAGCCATTTAGGGTAGGTTTCTCCCCATTCCAGAAAAAACGAAACAGCGCCCTGTTTTTGATCGAACGAGTCGTTGGGGTTGCTCTATCGTTGGCCTAAGAAAGGCTTCGCAACGACATGGAAGATTGAAGTTCACTCCGAAGCCGGAGACCGCAAACCCGAAGGTGAGCACTATGACTATTCACGAAACGCTGCTCCAGGTGAGGATGCGGATCCTAGGCAACGGCCTGGCCAAAAAGTACGTTGGCGACGAGCAACCCCTGCGGGCGGAACTGTTCAGCGCCATTCAGATGGAACAGCACGGCAAGGAGCTGGCCGCTTCGCATGTCTTGACGCCGCGTCAGGCGCGAGACCAACTGCTGGTTCGACTCACCGCCAACGAGCGGACCCTGATCGACGTGTGTGCGCTGCTCATGGAAGCGGTGACGGCGAACCGGCGGATTGCGCCCGCCGGAGAATGGCTGCTCGATAATTTCTATCTGATCGAAGAACAAATCCGCACCGCCAAGCGGCATCTGCCCAAAGGTTATAGCCGGGAGCTGCCGCGTCTGCGCAATGGCTCATCCGCCGGGTTGCCACGGGTGTATGACCTCGCGCTGGAGATCATCGCCCACGGCGATGGCCGGGTGGACCCGGAAGCCCTCAGTCGCTTCGTCGCAGCCTATCAGAGCGTCACCCCGCTGAAGCTGGGTGAGTTGTGGGCCATTCCGATCATGCTGCGCCTGGCGCTGATCGAGAATCTGCGCCGCGTCGCGGCCCGGATCGCCGGCAGCCGCACCGGCCATAACCTGGCCGACGAGTGGGCGGATCAGATGACGGCGATGGCGGAGAATGACCCAAAAAATCTGCTGTTGGTGATTGCGGACATGGCGCGATCGAACCCGCCGATGTCGAGCGCTTTTGTCGCCGAACTGGCGCGTCGGCTCCAAGGCCAGAGTTCCGCTTTGGCGTTGCCGCTGACCTGGATCGAGCAGCAACTGGCCGAGTCGAACCTGACCATCGAACAGTTGGTGCAGGTCGAGAACCAGCAACAGGCCGGCGACCAGGTATCGATCAGCAACAGTATCGGCAGTCTCCGCTTTCTGGGAGCGATGGACTGGCGCGAGTTCGTCGAAACCATGAGTGTGGTCGAGAGTATCTTGCGTGACGACCCTGTCCGGGTGTACGGCAGAATGGATTTTGCCAGCCGGGATCGCTATCGGCATGTCGTCGAGAAAGTCGCCAAAAACAGCCAAATTTCCGAAGCGGCGGTGGCTCACCACGCCATTGATCTAGCGCAGGAAGACGCGGTCAACCGCGACGGCGATCCGCGAACCGCGCATGTCGGGTTTTACCTGATTGACCGGGGATTGGCGCTGCTCGAACGGCGGGTCAAGGCGTGCCGGTGTACGCTGGAATCGCTGCAACATCAGGCTCGCCGGTTCCCGTTATTCCTGTATGTGGGCGGGATTGCGCTACTGACCGCGCTATTGACCGGGGGCCTGCTGACCAAAGCCCAGACTGACGACTGGCCTGCTGGGCTGCTCCCGGTGCTGGGTCTGATCGCGTTACTCGGCGTTAGTCATCTGGCGGTTGCTCTGGTGAACTGGCTGGCTACCTTGCTGGCGACGCCTTATCCGTTGCCGCGTCTCGACTTTTCCGCAGGCATTCCCCCGGAAACCCGGACTTTGGTGGTGACCCCGACGATGCTCACCAGCGCCGCGAATATCGAGGATCTGATCGAGGCGCTGGAAGTTCGCTTCCTGGCTAATCGGGACGACAGCCTGCACTTTGGCTTGTTGACCGATTTTCGGGATGCGCCGGAGGAAACCCTGGCGGAGGATCAAGCGCTGCTGCGGTTGACCGTGCAACGGATTGATGCGCTCAATGAAAAATATCCGCAGGTGCGCGGCGACACGTTTTTCCTGTTTCACCGCCCGCGCCGCTGGAATCCGCAGGAACAAATCTGGATGGGTTACGAGCGCAAGCGCGGCAAACTGGCCGATTTGAACGCGCTGCTGCGCGGCGACTGCGGGGATCGCTTTGCGCGGGTGGTCGGCGATACCACCCTGTTATCCAATGTGAAATACGTCATTACCCTCGATACCGATACCCAGTTGCCGCGGGATGCCGCCCGCGAATTGATCGGCACGATGGCGCACCCGCTCAATCAGGCCCATTACGACGAGCGTCGGCAGCGGGTCAGCGCCGGTTACGGCATCCTGCAACCGCGCGTGGCCGTGAGTTTGCCCGGCGCCAATCGGTCGCACTATGCGCGGCTGTACGGGAGCGATGCCGGGATTGACCCCTATACGCAAGCGGTTTCCGATGTCTACCAGGATGGATTTCAGGAAGGCTCGTTCATCGGCAAGGGCATTTACGAGGTCGATGCCTTCGAGCAGGCGCTCAACGGCCGCTTTCCCGAAAACCGGATTCTCAGTCACGACCTGCTGGAAGGGTGCTACGCCCGGTCCGGGCTGGTCAGCGATGTGCAGTTGTACGAAGACTATCCGGCCTGCTACAGCGCTGATGTCAGTCGCCGGTTCCGCTGGATTCGCGGCGACTGGCAGATTGCGCGCTGGTTGTTGCCGCGCGTTCCCGGTCTGGATGGCCGGTTGCAGAACAACCCGCTGTCGGCCCTGTCGCGCTGGAAACTGTTCGATAACCTGCGGCGCAGCCTAACCCCGGCGGCGTTGATCCTGCTGTTGATTCTGGGCTGGGCGGTAATGGCGTCGCCCGGATTCTGGACCGGGGCGGTCCTCGGCATCCTCCTGATCCCGGCCTTGGCGACCTCGCTTCTGAACGTGCTGCGCAAGCCCGGCGATGTGCGCTGGAGCCAGCATCTCGCCGCCGCCGCCCGCGCGACCGGCCACCATTTGGCTCAGGCCGCTTTCACCATCGCCTGCCTCCCTTACGAAGCGTTCTTCAGTCTGGAGGCGATGGTTCGCACGATCTGGCGGATGCAGGTCAGCCACCAGCATTTGTTGGAATGGACCTCGTCGGGCGAACAGGATCGCCACCGCCGTGACTTGATCGCCTTCTACCGGATAATGCGAATGGCCCCCGCGCTGGCCGGGATCACCGCGCTAGGTCTGGCGATAATCAAACCGGCGGTGTTGTTGGTCGCCGGGCCGCTGCTGGTGCTGTGGCTGGCTTCCCCGGCGCTGGCCTGGTGGATGAGTCGCCCACTAACCCATCGCGAAGCCCGCCTGACCGCTGATCAAACCCGCTTTCTCCATGCCGTGGCTCGTAAAACCTGGGCATTTTTTGAAACCTTCGTCGGCCCGACCGATCATTGGCTGCCGCCGGACAATGTTCAGGAGCATCCGGTGGCGGTGGTCGCGCATCGCACCTCGCCGACCAACATGGGCTTGTCATTACTCGCCAATCTGGCCGCCTATGATTTTGGCTACCTTTCGGCGGGACGGCTGATTGAGCGGACCACCAGCGCACTGGACACGATGGTTGGGCTGGAACGGTATCGCGGCCACTTCTACAACTGGTACGACACCCAGTCCCTGAAATCGCTACCGCCGGTCTACATTTCGTCGGTGGACAGCGGCAATCTCGCCGGCCACCTGCTGACCTTGCGGCAGGGGCTGCTCGGACTGATCGATGATCCGATCCTGAGTCCCCGCTATTTCGCGGGCCTCGGCGACACCTTCAATCTGCTGGTCGAGGCGGCGGAAGGCGCAATACCGGCCTCGTTCGCACCCTTTCAGCAGACCCTGGCAGCAGCCACGACCGCGCCCCCGGCTACTCGGGTAGCGGCGCAGTTATGCCTTGACCAGCTGGCGACCACCGCCGAGGCCGGAGTTCACGGTCTGGCGGCGAATGCCGGGGGTGAAGTCAGCGACTGGGCGCTGGCGCTGACCCGGCAATGTCGGGAGGCGCTCGATGAATGGCTGTTCCTGGCGCCTGCAATCCCCCCGGCTTCGCTACCCCCCTTTGAAAAAGGAGGACAGGTGGAATTGACTGCCCAGGCCATCCCCACCCTGCGCCAATCGGCGGCGCTGGATCAGGCAGCCAGTGGCCGCGCCCGCGACCGGATCGCCGCGCTTGAACACTTGGCGTTGCAGGCCGGCGAACTGGCGCAAATGGACTATGACTTCCTGTTTGACGAGACGCGGCATCTGCTGGCGATTGGCTACAACGTCAGTGAGCGGCGGCGGGATGCCAGCTACTACGACCTGCTGGCGTCGGAAGCCCGGTTGGGCAGTTTCGTCGCGATTGCTCAGGGTCAACTCCCGCAAGAGAGCTGGTTTGCCCTGGGCCGCTTGCTGATCATCGCCGGTGGCGAGCCGACCCTGCTGTCGTGGAGCGGCTCGATGTTCGAGTACCTGATGCCGTTGCTGGTGATGCCGACCTATGAAAACACCCTGCTGGATCAGACCGGTCAGGCGGCGGTGGCCCGGCAAATCGAATACGGCAAGCAGCGCGGCGTCCCCTGGGGCGTTTCGGAATCGGGCTACAACACGGTCGATGTCCAGCTCAACTACCAGTACCGCGCCTTCGGAGTGCCCGGTTTGGGGCTGAAGCGCGGTCTGGCCGAAGATTTGGTCATTGCCCCATATGCCTCAGCGCTGGCGCTGATGGTCGCGCCCGAGGCCGCCTGCCTGAATTTACAACGCCTCGCCGCCGCCGGGTTTGCCGGACGATTCGGTTTCTATGAGGCGATTGACTACACGCCTTCCCGGGTGCCCCGCGGACAAACCAGCGCGGTGGTGCGGTCGTTCATGGCCCATCATCAGGGCATGAGTTTTCTGGCGCTGACCTACCTGCTGCTGAATCGGCCCATGCAGCAACGCTTCGTGGCGGCCCCGCTGTTCCAGGCGACCCTCCTGCTGCTCCAGGAGCGGATTCCCAAGGCTCCGGCGTTCTACTCGAACACTACCAGCCAGATCACCGATCTCCGGCCGACCGCCAGCAGTCAGGACGCGCCGATGCGGGTGTTCAACAACCCCAATACTCCGCTGCCGGAAGTCCAGTTGTTGTCGAACGGTCGCTACCATGTGATGGTCACCAACGCCGGCGGCGGCTACAGCCGCTGGAAAGATCTCGCCGTGACCCGCTGGCGCGAAGACGCCACCTGTGACCCGTGGGGCGCCTTCTGTTACCTCCGCGACGTAGCCAGCGGCGCGTTCTGGTCGACCGCCTATCAGCCGACCTGCCATGTGCCGGACCACTATGAAGCGATTTTTTCCGAGGGCCGCGCCGAGTTTCGTCGCCACGACCACGAGATCGAGTCCTACACCGAGATTGTGGTCTCACCGGAAGACGACATCGAACTGCGCCGGGTCCGCATCAGCAACCGTTCCCGGATCCGCCGGGTCATTGAAATCACCAGTTATGCCGAAGTGGTTCTCGCTCCGCCCGCCGCTGACGCGCTGCATCCGGCGTTCAGCAACCTGTTTGTGCAAACCGAGATTCTCCACCCGCACCCGGCGATCCTGTGTACCCGCCGCCCGCGTTCCCGGGATGAAGCATCGCCCTGGATGCTGCACCTGATGGTGGTGCGCGGGGCCGAGTGTGGCCCGGTGTCTTACGAGACCGATCGGCTGCGCTTCATCGGTCGCGGTCATACCACCGCCGATCCTCAGGCGCTGACTCAGGACATGGCGCTTTCGGGTAGCGCCGGCTCGGTGCTGGATCCGGTGGTCGCGATCCGCTATCGGATCACCCTCGATCCCGAACAAACCGCGACCGTGGATCTGGTATCCGGGATCGGCGAGACCCGCGACAACGCCCTGACCCTGGTCGGCAAATACCAGGATCAGCGGCTGGCGGATCGGGTGTTTGACCTGGCCTGGACCCACAGTCAGGTGGTGCTGCGCCAGCTCAACGCCACCCAGGCTGACGCCCAACTCTACGGGCATCTGGCCAGTTCGATCCTCTATGCCAACGCTACGCTGCGCGCCGAAACCAGCGTCCTCAGCCAGAATCGCCGGGGGCAATCCGGGCTGTGGGGCCACGCCGTCTCCGGCGATGTGCCGATTGTGCTGCTACAGATTACCGACTCCGCCAACATTGAGCTGGTCCACCAACTGGTGCAGGCCCACGCCTATTGGCGGCTGAAAGGCCTGACCGTGGATCTGGTGATCTGGAACGAAAGTCAGAGCGGCTATCGGCAACAGCTCCATGATCAAATCCTGGGCTTGATTCCGGCGGGCGTTGAAGCCCATGTGATGGATCGGCCCGGCGGGATCTTCATTCGCCCGGCGGATCAGATTTCGAACGAGGATCGGATTCTGTTCCAAACGGTGGCGCGAGCGGTACTCAGCGACAGCCGGGGTACGCTGGCGGAACAGCTCAACCGGCGCAGGCCGCTGGAAAAGCGGCTGCCGCGCTTCCAGCCCACCGGCATCCACCGGGCTGAATCGTTGCCGTCTGCCGCCCTGCCGCGCCGCGATCTGATTCTCGGCAATGGTCTGGGCGGATTCGCCGCCGATGGCCGCGAGTACCTCATCACTCTGGCCCCTGGGCAGACCACGCCCGCGCCGTGGGTCAATGTGCTGGCGAATCCGAACTTCGGCACGGTCATCTCCGAGAACGGTGTGGCCTACACCTGGAGCGAGAACGCCCACGAGTTCCGCCTGACGCCCTGGCACAACGACCCGGTCAGCGACGCCAGCGGCGAAGCCTTTTACCTGCGCGACGAAGACAGCGGCCAGTTCTGGTCGCCGACGCCGCTGCCGGCTGGCGGCGCCACGCCCTATGTCAGTCGGCACGGCTTCGGTTACAGCGTCTTCGAACACGAAGAAAACGGCATCCACTCCGAGTTGTGGGTGTATGTCGCTGTGGATGCGCCGATCAAGTTCTCGGTGCTGAAGATTCGCAACGAATCGGGCCAAACCCGCCGATTGTCGGCGACCGGCTACATGGAGTGGGTGCTGGGCGATCTGCGCCCGAAGTCAGTACTGCATCTGATTACCGAAATCGACCCCACCAGCGGGGCGCTGTTCGCTCGCAATCCGTACAACACCGAGTTCGCCGACCGTTTGGCCTTTTTCGACGTGGATGATGTGATGCGGACCTTTAGCGGCGACCGCACCGAGTTCATTGGCCGGAACGGCACGCTGCGTCAGCCGGCGGCGATGACCCGGGCCGGACTGTCCGGCAAGGTCGGCGCGGCGCTGGATGCCTGCGCGGCGATTCAGGTGAACTTTGAACTGGCCGCTGGGCAAGAGCATGAAATCGTGTTCCGGCTGGGCGTGGCGGGTCGGCGCGGCGCGGATGACGCCAGCACCCTGGTGCATCGCTGCCGGGGCGCATCAGCGGCGCGGACGGCGCTGGACGCGGTGCGGCGCCACTGGCAACACACCCTCGGCGCGGTGCAGGTGGCAACGCCGGACCCAGCCCTCAATGTGCTGGCGAACGGCTGGCTGGTGTACCAGACCCTGGCGTGCCGGCTGTGGGCGCGCAGCGGTTACTACCAGTCGGGCGGCGCGTTTGGGTTCCGCGACCAGTTGCAGGATTTGATGGCGCTGATCCACACCGAACCGGGTCTGCTGCGTGAACATTTGCTGCGTTGTGCGGGCCGCCAGTTCCGGGAAGGCGATGTGCAGCATTGGTGGCATCCGCCGTCCGGTCGGGGGGTGCGAACCCACTGTTCGGATGATTACCTGTGGCTGCCGTTGGCGACCTGCCGCTATGTGCTGACCACCGGTGATACCGGGGTGCTGGATGAACCGGCGCCGTTTCTGGACGGTCGCCCGGTCCCGGCAGCGGAGGACTCCTATTACGATCTGCCGGTCCGGTCGGAAGCATCGGCCAATTTGTACCAGCACTGTGTCCACGCCATCCTGCACGGACTCCGCTTTGGCGAGCATGGCCTGCCGCTGATCGGTTCCGGAGACTGGAACGACGGCATGGATCGGGTCGGGAGAGAGGGCCGGGGCGAAAGCATCTGGCTGGGCTTTTTCCTCTATGACGTGCTGATCCGCTTCACCGAAATAGCCCGGTTACGGGGGGATCTGTCCTTCGTCGAGCGCTGCCAGCGCGAGGCGGTGGCCGTCCGTCAGAATCTGGAGCAGCAGGGCTGGGATGGCGGCTGGTATCGCCGCGCCTATTTCGATGACGGGACCCCGCTGGGGTCGGCGAGCAATGCCGAATGCCAGATTGATTCGATCGCCCAGAGCTGGTCGGTGCTGTCCGGGGCCGGCGATAGCAACCGGGTGCGCCTGGCGATGGCAGCTTTGGATACGCGACTGGTGCGCCGCGATCAGGGCCTGATTCAATTGCTGGACCCGCCCTTTGACACCTCGCCGTTGAATCCGGGCTATATCAAAGGCTACGTTCCCGGCGTGCGGGAGAATGGCGGCCAATACACCCATGCCGCGATCTGGGCGGCGATGGCGTTGGCGGCCCTGGGCGACCGGCAGCGGGCCTGGGAACTGTTCGCCATGATCAATCCGGTGAACCATGCCCGTTCCCCGGAAGCGGTGGCGATTTACAAGGTGGAACCCTATGTGGTCGCCGCCGATGTGTATGCGGTGGCGCCCCACACCGGGCGCGGCGGCTGGACCTGGTACACCGGATCGGCGGGCTGGCTGTACCGGCTGATCGTGGAATCGCTGCTGGGGCTGCGGCTGGAAGGGAACACCCTGCATTTCGCGCCGTGTCTGCCGGTGGACTGGCCGGGATTCAAACTGCGCTACCGCTATCGGGAAACGACCTACGCCATTGTTGTCACCCAAACTGCCGACGCAACCGGCGAAATGCGGGTCACGGTGGATGGGGTTGAGCGGGATGATGCCGTGATTCCGCTGGTGGACGACCGCCGGGAACACACGGTTGAGGTACGCTATCGAACAGATGCGGGTCGGGAAAGATCGTAATACCCATTCTGAATAGGTTGTCGTCATACCCGCGAATCCGGGAATCCAGGCAGCCGCTGAAAAACTGGATACCCGCTTTCGCGGGTATGACGCACAGGGTGGTTTTTGGCCTCCGAAAAGAACAAAACCTATCGGGAAAGTACAGCGTCCAGCGTTGACTTTGCGTTTGGACTCACCGGGAATCAACGACGGAAAACTGATGAGCAGTCAAGCCAGATATTCAAATTTCGGCACGGTCGTCTCGGTGCGCGGCAGCGTCGTGGATATCCGGTTCGAGGGGTATTTACCGCCGATCTTTTCGGTGCTGCGCGCGGGGGCGGATCAACGCATCGTCATCGAAGTGCTGGCGCAGCTCGACGCCCATCGCGTGCGCGGCATTGCTTTGACCCCTACGCAAGGTCTTGCTCGCGGTACGGCGGTGGCGGACACCGGCGGGCCGCTGCAAGCGCCGGTCGGCAAGGGCATTCTCGCGCGGATGTTCGACGTATTCGGGAACGCCATCGACCGTCAAGCGGCCCCGTCCGAGGTTCAATGGCGCTCGGTGCATCGGGCGCCGCCGCCATTGGCGCGCCGTTCCACCCAATCCGAGATCTTCGAAACCGGCATCAAGGTCATCGATGTGCTCGTGCCGCTGGAACGCGGCGGCAAGGCGGGACTGTTCGGCGGGGCCGGGGTGGGCAAGACGGTGTTGCTGACCGAAATGATCCACAACATGATCGGGCATCACGAGGGGGTCAGTCTGTTTTGCGGCATCGGCGAGCGGTCGCGCGAAGGCGAGGAGTTGTACCGCGAGATGAAGGCCGCTGGTGTACTGCCGAACATGGTGATGGTGTTCGGCCAGATGAACGAGCCGCCGGGCGCCCGGTTCCGCGTCGGGCATGTGGCGCTGACCATGGCCGAGTATTTCCGCGACGACGAGCACCGCGATGTGCTGCTGCTCATTGACAATATCTTCCGGTTCATCCAGGCCGGCATGGAAGTGTCCGGCCTGATGGGCCAGATGCCGTCGCGGCTGGGCTATCAGCCGACGATGGGCACCGAGCTATCGACGTTGGAGGAGCGCATCGCCAACACCGATACCGGCGCGATTACCTCCATCCAGGCGGTGTATGTGCCGGCGGATGATTTCACCGATCCGGCGGCGGTGCATACCTTCTCCCATCTCTCCGCCTCCATCGTGCTTTCGCGCAAGCGGGCGAGCGAAGGGCTTTATCCGGCCATCGACCCGCTGCAATCCAGTTCCAAAATGGCCACGCCCGGCATCGTCGGCGAACGGCATTATCGCCTGGCGCAGGAGATCCGGCGCACCCTCGCGCAATACGCGGAACTCAAGGACATTATTGCCATGCTCGGCCTGGAGCAGCTTTCGCCGGAGGATCGCAACGTGGTTGCTCGCGCCCGCCGCCTGGAGCGATTTCTTACCCAGCCCTTTTTCACCACTGAGCAGTTCACCGGCCTCAAAGGAAAACTCGTCAGCCGCAAGGACGCGCTGGACGGCTGTGAGCGCATCCTGCGCGATGAATTCAAGGACGTCCCGGAAAGTGCGCTTTATATGATCGGGACGATTGATGAAGCGAAGGGAAAAACGAAATCTCAACCGGAGGGCGAACATGCCGCTGCCCCTGATGAATCTTAAGGTGCTGCTGCCGTTTCAAATCTTCGCCGATAAAACCGGCGTGTCGCGCATCGTCGCGGAGACGCACCAAGGCTCGTTTGGCCTCTTGCCCCACCGACTCGACTGCGTCGCGGCGCTCGCGCCCGGGATTCTGATCTACGAAACCGCAGCGGAGGGCAAGGTTTACCTGGCCGTGGATGAAGGCGTGCTGGTCAAGACCGGCCCGGAGGTGCGGGTTTCCGTGCGCCGGGCGCTGGGCGGAACCGACCTCGGTCAACTGCGCGAGGCGGTGGAACGGGAGTTTCTGACCCTGGATGAACACGAACAAAGCGTGCGTTCGGTGATGGCGAAACTGGAGAGCGGTTTCATCCGTCGCCTGGCGGAGTTTCGGCATGACTGACCCATTGGAAAGCCAGCGCGGGAAAGACCCGACAGCGTTCAGTCGAGAAGTCGGCGCGAAGGCGGCGCGCAAGCTCAAGGCGCGGCGTAACCCCACGCCGGGGGTCTGGTTTGGCCTGGGCATGATGGGGCTGATCGGCTGGTCGGTGGTGGTGCCGACGCTGCTCGGCGCGATGCTGGGCTTGTGGTTGGACCGAACGTATCCGGGCGGCCGTTCCTGGACACTGGCGCTGCTGGTGGCCGGGCTGGCGATGGGCTGTTTCAATGCGTGGCGTTGGGTTGCCAAGGAAGACCAGGCCATGCGGAAGGAACAGGAGGATGACGATGAATGAAACCTGGATCTTGATATTGGCCGGGCTGGCGGGCGCTGCACTCGGGGCGCTGTTTTTCGGCGGCCTGTGGTGGACGATTCGCAAAGGAACGTCATCCCAACGGCCAGCGCTATGGTTTTTCGGCAGTTTTCTACTGCGGACAAGCCTGACGCTGGCTGGATTTTACGAGGTCGCTGGCGATCAGTGGCAGCGGTTGCTGGCGTGTCTCGTGGGATTTGTCATGGCGCGTCTGATCATCCTGCAACTGACTCGAACGGCGCAACAGCCCACTGCCTGGGTAGCGGAGGCTGACCATGCGCCTGAGTCCGGATGAGATGATTTTTTGGCAATACGGGTTTTTCAAACTCAACGCTACCCTGGTGTTTACCTGGGGATTGATGCTGGTGCTGGTCGTCAGTTCAACCCTCATTACCCGCAAGCTTTCCACCGATCTGAAGCGTACCCGCTGGCAGAATCTGCTGGAAATCATCGTCACCGCCATCGAGAAACAAATCGAAGAAGTGGGCCTGAGCCAGCCGCGAAAATACCTCGGTTTTCTGGGCACGCTGTTCCTGTTCATCGCGCTATCCGCCCTCTGCACCGTGATCCCCGGCTACGAGCCGCCGACCGGCTCGCTATCAACCACCGTCGCCCTCGCCTTGTGCGTGCTGGTGGCGGTACCGTTCTTCGGCATCCAGGATCAGGGAGTGGGCGGCTATCTCAAATCCTACATCGAGCCGACGTTCATCATGCTGCCGTTTAACATCATCAGCGAAATCTCCCGCACCCTGGCCTTGGCTGTCCGACTGTTCGGCAACATGATGAGCGGGGCGATGATCATCGGCATTCTGCTGTCGATTACGCCCTTCATCTTTCCCATCATCATGACGCTGCTTGGTCTGCTCACCGGCATGGTGCAGGCCTATATCTTCACCATCCTGGCCGCCGTTTACATTGTGGCCGCCACCCGCACACGTCAGCCTAAACCTGAACCTGCGGCTGAAACCTGAGACCACCACCCATCAAGGACATCCCATGGAAAGCATGACCCTCATTGCAGTGACATCCATCGTCATCGCCGGACTCACGACCGGTTTCGGCACGATGGGACCGGCGCTGGCGGAAGGTCGGGCGGTTGCGACCGCGCTGACTGCGCTGGCGCAGCAACCCGACGCCTCCGCGACCATCACCCGCACCCTGTTCGTGGGTTTGGCGATGATCGAGTCCACGGCGATCTACTGTTTCGTGGTTTCGATGATTCTGCTTTTCGCCAATCCGTTCTGGAACTTCGCCATCGCGCAGGCGGCGGGAAAGTAAGCCATGCTCATCGACTGGTTCACCGTGGGTGCGCAGGTGCTTAACTTCCTCATCCTGGTGTGGTTGATGAAGCACTTTCTCTACCAACCGATCCTCGACGCCATCGATGCGCGGGAACAGCGGATCGCGACCGAACTGACCAACGCCGCTGCGAAACAGGCCGAAGCGCAACAGGAGCGTGAGGCGTTCCAGCGCAAGAACACCGAGTTTGCCCAACAGCGCGCCGCGCTCTTGAAACAGGCGACTGACGAGGCGCAGACGGAACGCGAGCGACTCCTCGACGAGGCGCGGAAGGCCGCTGCGGCTTTGCAGGCAAAACGGCAGGAAACATTGAGAAACGAAGCACAGCACTTGCATCAGGCGCTTCGCCGCCGAACCCAGCAGGAAGTATTTGCCATCGCCCGCAAGGCGCTGACTGATCTGGCCGGGACAAGTCTGGAAGAACGGATGGTTGAGGTGTTCGCTGGCCGATTGCGTGAACTCGACGGAGCGGAACAGGACCGGCTGACCGCGGCGCTCAAGGCGTCGCCTGGCCCGGTGATGGTTCGCACCGCATTCGACCTGCCGCCGGCGCAGCGCGCCTCCACCGAAGCGGCGATCAAGGAAAGCCTGGGCCTGGAGACGCCCGCCCAGTTCACAACGGCCCCTGACCTGATCAGCGGTATTGAACTCACCACGAATGGGCAAAAGGTCGCGTGGAGCATCGCGGATTATCTGGCGTCGCTGGAAAAAGGCGTCGCGGAACTGCTCAAAGCGCAGGATTTACCTGAAGCCGCGCCGGAACCGGAACAACCTCAGCCCGAAGTCACCCACTCATGAACGCCGAACCGGAGCGCCTTCAGCCCGTTTTCGACCGTGCGTTTGCTGGCATCCGTCAGGTGCGCGAAGCCTTCACGCCGCAACTGACGCCCCAGGAGGTCGGCACGATCACCCGTGTCGCCACCGGCATCGCCAAGGTCTCCGGCCTTCCCGGCGTGGGTTTTGACGAATTGGTGGCGTTTCCCGGCGAGGTGCTCGGTATGGCGTTCAACGTCGACGAGGACGACATTGGCGTCGTATTGCTCGGCGAATACTGGCATCTCCACGCGGGCGGTGAAGTCCAGCGCACGGGCCGGGTCATGGACGTAGCCGTGGGCGATGGCGTGCTGGGGCGCGTGATCGATCCGCTCGGTCGGCCCCTGGATGGCCACGGGCCGGTCATCGCCAGCCAGCGCCTGCCGGTCGAACGCCCGGCGGCGGCGATCATGGACCGTGCGCCCGTTACCACGCCGCTTCAGACCGGCCTCAAAGTCGTCGATGCGCTCATTCCCATCGGGCGTGGTCAGCGCGAGTTGATTCTCGGCGATCGGCAGACCGGCAAAACCGCCCTTGCGCTCGATACGATTCTCAATCAACGCGACCAGAATGTGCTGTGCGTCTATTGCGCCATTGGCCAGCGGGCGTCCGCCGTGGCCAAGGCCGTGGCCATTTTGCGGGAAAAGGGCGCGATGGCGTACACCGTCGTGGTGGTGACCGAGGGCAACGACCCGGCGGGTCTCGCCTACATCGCACCCTACGCCGCGACCAGCATCGCGGAATCCTTCATGGAAGCGGGTCGCGACGTGCTGATCGTGTACGACGACCTCACCCATCACGCCCGCGCCTACCGCGAACTCTCGCTACTGCTGCGCCGTCCGCCCGGTCGTGAAGCCTTTCCCGGCGACATCTTTTATATCCACTCGCGGCTGCTGGAACGGGCGACGCACTTGCGCCCGGAACTCGGCGGCGGTTCCCTCACCGCCCTGCCCATCATCGAAACCGAAGCGCAGAACCTGTCCGCCTACATCCCGACCAATTTGATTTCCATCACCGATGGGCAGATTTACCTCTCGCCGGCGCTGTTCGAGTTGGGTGTGCTACCGGCGGTCGATGTCGGTCAATCGGTTTCGCGCGTTGGCGGCAAAGCGCAACGGGCCGCCTATCGGGCGGTGGCGGGCGACCTCAAGCTCGCCTACGCCCAGTTTGAGGAACTCGAAACCTTTTCCCGATTCGGCGCCCGCCTGGATGAAAACACCCGCACGATCATCGAGCACGGACGACGCATTCGCGCCTGCCTCAAACAGCCGGAATCCGCTCCGGTGTCGGTGCCTGCGCAAATCACCGTGCTGCTGGCGTTGACCGCAAACCTCTTCGACGACGTGCCGCTGGATCAGATGACGGCCGCTGAACAGACCGTGATCCAGGCGGCGGCGGAAATCCCGGCGGACGTGAGCGAACGATTGAAGACCGCCGAAAAATTGAGCGACGCGGATCGTGCAACGATCATCGAAATCGCTCGCCAGGCGCTCGCAGGCCGTTTGCCAAAACCTAGCCCGTAACCATTCATCACCAACCCAGGAGAACACCATGCAAATTCAAATCAATACCGACCGTAATATTCCAGGTCACGAGGCGTTGGCTGCTTGGGTCAGTGGCGTCGTGGAGAATACTCTGAGCCGATTCAGCGATCACATCACACGAGTGGAAGTTCATCTGAGTGATGAGAACAGCGACAAGAAGGGCGGCAATGACAACATGCGCTGCTTGATGGAAGCCCGCCTGGAAGGTCGCCAACCGGTCGCGGTGACGCATCAGGCCGCAACCTTGGACCAAGCCGTTGACGGCGCTGCCGACAAGTTGGCCCGTTTGATCGAGAGTACCCTCGGGCGGCTGCGTGATCACAAGGGTCGCCGGACTGAGCTGCCTCCGGGGGAGCCGAACCTCACCGATCCGTCATGAGCGATACCGCCGCGAGCCTGCGCCGCAAGATCGCCAGCGCCGGAGACCTCCAATCCGTGGTGCGCACGATGAAGGCTATGGCGGCGTCGAGCATCGGGCAATATGAAAACGCGGTGTGCGCCCTGGATGACTATTATCGGACGGTGCAACTGGGCTTGGTCGCGGGTTTCCGACAGCGCGAACCCCCGGGCGTCACGCTGCAAGCGGAGCTGAAGGAAACCGGGGCGATTGGCGCGGTCGTGTTCGGTTCTGACCAGGGACTGGTGGGACCCTTTAATGAAGCAATGCGGGACTTTGTCGTGAAGACGCTCAGCCCTCTGCCCGGTCAAAAGACGGTCTGGGCGGTTGGCGAGCGCATTCAGTCGCGTCTCGCGGACACTGATCTGCGGCTAAAGGCGCCCTTCGTGCTACCCAATGCCATTGGCGCGATTACGCCACTGGTGGGGCAGATTCTGATCGAGGTGGAAACGCGGCGGGAACAGGGCGAGATCGCGCAGGTTTACCTGTTTCACAACCGCCCGGAGGCAAGAGCGATTTATACCCCGGTGAGTCAACGCCTGCTGCCGCTGGACGACGTATGGCGGCGTGATCTGGCGACTCTCCATTGGCCGACGGGAAATTTGCCCGAGGTCATGAATGATGGGGGGCAGACGCTGCTGGCGTTCGTTCGCGAATATCTGTTCGTCTCGCTGTTCAAGGCGTGTGCGGAATCCCTGGCCAGTGAAAACGCCAGCCGTCTGGCGGCGATGCAACGCGCTGAAAAGAATATCGACGAACTGCTGGAAGATCTGAACCGGACGTTTCACCGCCTGCGTCAGAGCAGTATCGACGAGGAACTGTTCGATGTCGTCTCCGGCTTCGAGGCGTTGTCGAGCAAGCCGCGCAGATCCGCCGGATAGAGATTCAGCCATGATCACGAAACTCCACCATGTGTGGCAAGAAATGCGGTCGAGCTTCTGGTTCGTACCGACGTTGATCGTTCTGGATGCTGTGGTGCTCGCTACCCTCCTGATCACCGTTGATGCGACCGTTGATCTCCATGTCGTCGAGCGGTGGCCGCTGCTCTTCGGCGCCGGTGCGGCCGGCGCTCGCGGCCTGCTCACGGCCGTTGCCAGCTCGATGGTCACGGTAGCGGGTGTGGTGTTCTCCATTACCCTCGTGGCGCTCTCGCTGACCTCCAGCCAGTACACGTCGCGCGTCTTGCGCAATTTTATGCGCGACCGTATCAATCAGATCGTACTCGGCATGTTCGTTGGGATCTTCGCCTACTGTTTGGTGGTGCTCAGGGTCATTCGCGGCGGTGACGAAGGGGCGTTTGTCCCGTCGCTGGCGGTGCTGGTTGGGTTGATCCTGGCGTTCGTCGGCATCGGCTATCTGATCTTCTTCATTCACTACATCTCGAAGTCCATCCAGGCGTCGAGCATTATCGCCATGGCCGCACAGGAGACCCTTGCGACCGTGGATCACTTGTTTCCCCAGAAACTGGGTGAAGAGGCCGAAGAAGATGCGGACGGATACCTTGTAAAGGCTTTCGCGGAGCAGGCGTGGTCTGCCGTCCCTGCCCGCAAGACCGGCTACATCGAGAGCATCGACGCAGACGCGCTCTTGGATTTAGCGCGGAAGTACCAGACTATCGTGCGCATGGAACGCGGCGTCGGCGAGTTTATCGTCGAGGGGACGCCGCTGATTTCGGTGACCAAGGGGGGCGGCGTGGATCGCACAACGACGGACGAACTGAACGGGGTCTATGTCATCGGTCGTCAGCGTGTGGTGGAACAGGATGCGGCCTTCGGCCTTCGGCAGATCGTGGACATTGCCATGAAAGCGCTGTCGCCCGGCGTCAACGACACTACGACTGCGGTGATCTGCGTGGATTATCTGACCGCGATCCTGGTCCGGTTGGCCACGCGCCGGATTACGACCTCCCACTGGATGGATGACCAGAGAGAGCTGCGGGTAATCTCTCGTGGCCCGAGCTTCGAGAGCCTGTTGAACGAAGCCTTCAACCAGATTCGGCAGAATGCCGAAAGCAATGCCGCTATCCTGTCACGGATGCTCGGCTCGCTGCAAACCATTGCCGTTCTGACCTCCAGCCCCAACCGGCGGTGGCTGATCCGACAAAAAGTGGAAGAGATCGCCGAAGCGGCCGAACGCACCATCGAGTCGCCGCACGACCGGGTCCGGTTTGAGAACCGGCTGGCGCGGGTACGCGAAGCCCTCGAAACGGGGCCGGTTTTATCGATGCATGAAAAACCAATTAACGGCAGTTCTATAAAACAATAGTTCGGACAATTTTTGAGGGGATCTGATTGATAGGGTGGCGGGATCGGGTCATTTTCAGTAGGGTGGGATTGTCACAAACCAACCTTGCTGATGAATGCTCCGATGCTGATGAGTGTACTGTCAAACCTGTAATTCAGCCAACCATTTCGGAAGTTTCTGAACGAATGGCGGGTGCGCTTGTTGATGATGCCGGGGCGGACTGACGTTTCGGAATCAGAGTTGCTACCGTGAGTATGACGAGAAGACCTTATACCGTTTCCCGATAGGTTTTGTCCTCTTCAAAGGCCAAAAACCACCCTGTTCTTCATACCTGCGAAAGCGGGTATCCAGTGGTTCAGCGGCCACCTGGATTCCCGCATTCGCGGGAATGACGAAAACCTATAGGAATCCGATCTGAGTTGTGAAATAGGTAGCTTCTCTTGGCGCTTCTTACTTCTCGGACTCCACCATCCGGTGAGCGCCACACTGTCGAGCTAACATCGGAGCGCATCAGCGGTAAACGATCCCACCATCAATGATGGGTGCCTGTCCGGTCATATAGTCTGAATCCGGACCCGCCAGATACGAGACGAAAGCGGCCACATCGTCCGGTGTCTCAGCCCGGCCCAGTGCAATCCCCTCCACATACTTCTGGTAGGTCGCCCCTTTCGGCGCACCGGTCAGTTTCGCAAAGCGTTCGTCAATCTCAACCCACATATCCGTTCCAACAATGCCCGGGCAGTAGGCATTGACCGTGATGCCGTCGCTGGCATATTCGAGCGCTGCCGCCTGAGTGAGTCCGCGGATTGCGAACTTGGTGGCGGAATACACGCCGAGCATGGCAAAACCGTTATGACCGGCCACCGACGACGCATTAATGATTTTGCCCTTGTGTCCGCGCGCCTTGAATTTCCTGGCCGCAGCCTGAATTCCCCAGAGCACGCCCTCGATGTTCACTTTGAAAATAGTTGCCACTTCCTGTGGCGTGACATCAGCTAACGGCTGGACCTGAGCGATCCCGGCATTGTTGACCATGATGTCGAAGCCGCCCAGTTCCTTTTCGGCATGATCAACCGCGGCATAGACTTGGTCGCGATTCGTTACGTCTGCAACGAAAACCGTGGCCTTGCGGCCTAAGGCTTGCACTTCTTGGGCGACGGCATCCATTTTGTCTTTCTTGAGATCGACAATCGCAATGTCTACACTACCCTTCGCCAGCCTTAAGGCAATGGCCCGCCCAATTCCCTGGCCGGCACCCGTGATCAACGCCACTTTAGCTTTTTTATTCATCTCTCGATTTCCTTATAGTCGCTGATGACTCAATGGCTTAAGTGTGGTCAGCCCTGGACTTTCCCAATCCTGCATACTCTTCACGTCTCGAGGCTCGCGCAGACTTTCTGCAGTAGTGCCCGCACTTCCTTACCAAGGGCATGCACTTCCGGTTTGTCGACCAATTGCAACACAGCCGCAGGATCCATGAACGCAACCGTGATGCTTCCATCGTCTTCTTCGCGCACGACCACATTGCACGGTAGCAGCAACCCGATGTCGGGGTCGGCCTCGATCGCGCGATGGGCGAGCGGCGGGTTGCATGCGCCGAGTATGCGGTACGGCCGATGTTCGATGTTGAGCTTTGCTTTCAACGTCGCCTTGAGATCGATATCGGTGAGTACCCCGAAGCCTTCATTTTTCAGAGCCTCGGTGACTCTCATGACGGCGATATCGAACGGCAGCTTTAACTGAGTGCTGAATCCGTACATGAATTGACTCCTGCTGGTGGTGGTGAAACGATTAATGCTATTCGTACATCGGCAATTTCTAATTCTGCTTCTTTCCCGGCAGCTTCAACTGTCGGTTCAGTTGCACCCAATGCGGGAGAAAGAATCACGCCCTGCGAGTAGAGCGCACCGGCGGCCAGCGGGATGGCAAAGGCGCTATAGCTGGTCGCCCATACCAGATTTTTAATCATCTTGTTATAGGTGGCCTTGGAAAGCTCGGTTTCTCCACTGGCAATATAGGGTAGGGTCTAAAAAGGTGTGGCTTCATCATCCAGCACGTTACTGATCCCACATCACATCGCATTTTTCTGTTGCAGCGGCTGCCAATAACTCGATCAACGGGAAAGCCCGCTGCGCTAAATCGACCGGGCTTTCGTCCGCGTCGTCGTCTTCAACATCTTCTGCCGCCTTCGGGACCGTTGCCTTATGGGCCGCGACGGCGGTTCGCAAGCGCTCCAGTGCGGCAGGCACCTCGTCGGCCAGGAGGGCGCTCGGCACAGTTCCGCTGTGTCCCATCAGCTTGAGCAAGGTGATAGCGATATCGCCAAATATCACGATATCGGCGTGTGCTTTGGTTCGAAAGGTAACGATCATTAAAACCTCCTCAAGACAACTTCTGTCCTCTTTTACCCTGCCCAGTTCTGATCCCCTTGGAGTGCGGCCTGGAAATGTCCAACCCCTATTTGACAACCAGGTTGTTCTTCACCGATGCCACACCCTGGTTATTGCGCGCCACCTCAGACGCCCGATCGAGACTGAGCTGTGAATCGACGGTCCCGCTCAGCGTCACCACGCCGTTGGTGGTAGTCACGTCAATCTGGAAGACCTTGAGCACCGACTCCGCCAGGATTTCAGTCTTGATCCTGGCGGTGATCGCCGCGTCTTCCAGATAATCTCCGGCTCGATCCGCTTTTTTGTCCATGGACTCCTTGGTCACCTCGAGCTGATTGCCCATTTGCTTAGCGGTCTGATCGATCTTGCGACCAGCCTCCTCGGCGCCCCCCTCCTTTTGACAGCCAGCGAGTCCGAGACTGGCCGACAGGCAGGCGGCCACAACCAGGATTCCTGACAGGGCCATCGGCGTGTAGGCATTTTTCTTTTGCATGGTTGATTCCTCAATAGGGTTTGTCAGGAGCCGTCTTTCAATAAGCGCCAGACAGGTCGATTTCCAGCCGCGAGACCACCTGTCCAGGTGCTTTGTACCACTCGGCAAAGCGCGTCTTAGTGGTCTTTCTTGATCTCCGCCTTAGCATCACCCACGCCTGCCTGAACCTTGCCGGCGTTCTTTTGGAGCTTTCCTTCTGCTTCCAGTTCGTCATTGCCGACGACATAACCGGCGACTTCATTCACTTTGCCTTTGGCTTCTTTGCAGCGACCTTTGACCTGTTGTTTGTTCATGTGTCTGTCCTGTCAATGAATGGAGCCATCACCCAGCGCGGACTGTGATTCCCAGCGCTGAGGGGAAACATACGCGAGCGACGAATGGCGGTCGGTTCGACAACGCACACAGGCGACGCCTTTTCTTTTTGTGCGCTACCGAACCGACCGCCACGACCGCTTCGGTCAAGCTCGCGGTGTACCGAGATTCAACACTTGACGGCGGTGACCAGGCGATCGACTTGGTCACGGATCGGCCAAGTGAGTCCTGATCCTGTCTTTCGGAGGTACCCTCGATGAGCCAATGCGCAACCGTTTTCGGGGCTTCGGCCTCTGACCGACTCGCTCGCCTGATTCAGAAGCACGTCTTCGGCGACCGGGTCAAAATCCCGTTGGAAATTCGGCTCTGGGGTGGTCGCACCTATCGCTTTGGCGCTGGCGAGCCGGCGGTCAAGATCCTGGTGAAGGATCGCAAAGGTTTGAGCGCGCTGCGCCGGCTCGATGAGTTGCGCATCTGCGAGGCCTATATGAACGGGAGTCTGGATGTCCAGGGGGATATGCTGGGCTTCGCCAGTCTGCGCCCCGGCCTGCACGACCGTCATCCACTGCACGACCTGTGGCAACGGGTCGCGCCCTGGTTCGTCGGGAGGATCAAGACCGACCGGCACGCCATCGCCGCGCACTACGACTTTGCCAGCGACTTCTATCTCCGGTTCCTGGACCCGACCCGCTGTTATTCGCAGGCCGTGTTTGAGCGGGATGATGAAGACCTCGAGACGGCACAGCGCCGCAAGCTGGATTTCGCGATCGATGCCTGTCGACTCCAGCCGGGGGATCGTGTGCTGGATGTCGGGGGCGGTTGGGGAAGCTTCACGGAACAGGCCGGCGCGCGCGGGATTCAGGTCACCTCACTGACGATCTCCTGCGAGTCGGAGGCCTTCCTGACCGACTTGATCGAACGGCGTCAACTGCCCTGCCGGGTGGTGAACCAGGACTTTCTGGCCTACCGCTCGCCCGAACCCTATGACGCCATCGTCATTCTGGGCGTGATGGAGCATCTGCCCGATTATCCGGCGGTGCTGCAGCAGATCCAGCGGTTGCTGAAACCGGGTGGGCGCGTCTATCTCGACGCCAGCGCGTCCCGGGACAAGTATGACAAGCCCCACTTCATCGCCCGCTACATCTTTCCGGCGGACCACGCCTTTCTCTGCCTGCACGACTTCCTGCGCGCGGTGGCAAAGAGTCCGCTGGATGTGCTGACGGTCGACAACGATCGCCACAACTATTTCCTCACCTGTCGGGCCTGGGCTGAAAACCTGGACGCGGCCCGTGACGAGATCATCGCCCGCTGGGGAGAGACACTCTACCGGCGCTTCCGGCTCTATCTCTGGGGCTCGGCCCAGGCCTTTCTGAGCGGCGGCGCGGACGCCTTTCGGGTGGTGCTGGAACGTCCGCTGGAGGCATGAAGGGTTGGGCAGACTGGCTGGCCACCCGATGGTAAAACGCGGGTGACCGTGGATGGCGTCGAGCAACCCGACCCGGCGATTCCCCTGGTCGACGACCGTCGGGAGCATGCGGTCGAGGTGAGACCATCCAATGGTGCGGTGAGGGCAATGCTTGATCACCATCAACCGCTTTCAAACGCACAGGTTCCAACATGACTCCACAAATCAAGAAGTCGCTGATACTCGCGACCATGGCTATCGCCGCCGCCGTGATCGGGGTGCTGGCCTGGACCGCGTTGAAACCGTCCGGTCCCGGTGCCGGATTCGTCAGCGGCAACGGCCGCATCGAGGCCACTGAGATCGATATCGCCACCAAGCTCGCTGGACGGGTGCTGGACATCATGGTTAACGAAGGCGATTTCGTGTATGCCGGCCAGCCCCTGGCGCAGATGCAGATTGACGTCCTCGATGCCCAGCGCGACGAGGCGCGGGCGCAGTCCGGGCAGGCCGTCACTGCGGTCGCCAGCGCCGAGGCCCAGGTCGCCGCACGCCAAAGCGACAAGGCCGCCGCACAGGCCATGGTGGGGCAGCGCGAGAGCGATCTGGATGCGGCGCAGCGACGGTTTGCCCGCTCTGAGCCGCTGTCCAGACAGGGGGCCGTGTCGATGCAACAAGTCGACGACGACCGTGCGCGCGTGCATGGCGCGGAGGCCACACTGACCGGGGTGAAGGCCCAGGTCGCCACCGCTGAGGCGGCGATCAGAGCCGCGCAAGCGCAGGTCGTCGGTGCGGGTTCCGGCGTCACCGCGAGTGAGGCGACCATTGCCCGCGTTGAGGCCGACATCGAGGACAGTCAGCTCAAGTCGCCGCGCGATGGCCGGGTGCAATATCGCGTCGCCCAGCCCGGCGAGGTTCTGGCGAGTGGCGGCAATGTTCTCAATCTGGTGGATCTCAGCGACGTTTACATGACGTTCTTTCTGCCGGAGACCGCAGCCGGCAAGGTGGCGCTGGGCAGCGAAGTCCATATCGTGCTGGACGCTGCGCCGCAGTTTGTGATTCCGGCGCAGGTGTCCTACGTCGCCAGCACCGCGCAGTTCACACCCAAGACCGTGGAAACGGCCAGCGAGCGGCAGAAGCTGATGTTCCGCGTCAAGGCGCAGATCAGCCGCGAGTTGCTGCAAAAACACCTGAAGCTGGTCAAGACCGGCCTGCCCGGCATGGCCTGGCTCAAGCTCGATCCGCAGGCGCAGTGGCCGGCCAACCTGGCGATCAAGGTTCCCGAATGACCCTGGAGTCCTCTCCTCCGTCACCCGTCGCCCGCCTGACCGGTGTTGGTCTGCGCTACGGCAAGACCGTGGCGCTGGACGCCATCACCCTGGACATCCCCGCCGGGCGCATGGTTGGCCTGATTGGCCCGGACGGCGTCGGCAAATCCAGCCTGCTGTCGCTGCTGGCCGGGGCCCGCGCGGTGCAGCAAGGCAGCGTACAGGCTCTGGGCGGCGACATGGCGAGCGCCGGCCATCGGAAAAAGGTCTGCCCGCAGATCGCCTACATGCCGCAGGGTCTGGGCAAGAACCTCTATCCGACCTTGTCGGTGGAGGAGAACCTGCAATTTTTCAGTCGCCTGTTCGGTCACAACGCCGCCGAGCGCCGCCGGCGCATTGACCAACTGACCGGCAGCACCGGCCTGTCTCCGTTTCTGGCGCGCCCGGCGGGCAAGCTGTCCGGCGGCATGAAACAGAAACTGGCTCTGTGTTGTGCGCTGATTCATGACCCGGCTTTCCTGATTCTGGACGAGCCGACCACCGGCGTCGATCCCTTGGCCCGCGCCCAGTTCTGGGATCTGATCCAGCATATTCGCAGCGAGCGCTCTGACATGAGCGTGATCGTAGCGACTGCCTACATGGACGAGGCGCAGCGCTTCGACGAGCTGGTGGCGATGGATGCCGGCAAGGTGCTGGCGACCGGCACGCCGGCCGAACTGCTCGAACGCACCGGCAGTGACTCGCTGGACGCAGCGTTCATCGCGTTACTGCCGGAGGAGAAACGGCGCGACCATCACGAGGTGACGATTCCACCGCTCACCGCCGGGGATAGCGCCGAGATCGCTATTGAGGCCACTGACCTTACCATGCGCTTTGGCGATTTCGTCGCGGTTGACCACGTCAGTTTCCGCATCCGCCGGGGCGAGATCTTCGGCTTCCTCGGCTCCAACGGCTGCGGCAAGTCCACCACCATGAAGATGCTGACTGGCCTGCTCCCGGCCAGCGAAGGCCGTGCGTCATTGTTCGGGTGTGCGGTTGATCCCAAGGACATCGCCACCCGGCGGCGGGTGGGCTACATGTCGCAGGCGTTCTCGCTGTATTCGGAACTGTCGGTGCGCCAAAACCTGGTGCTGCACGCCCACCTGTTTTCGGTGCCGGAAGCGAACATCCCGGCGCGGGTAGACCAGATGGCTCAGCGTTTCGGCTTGGGCGAAGCGCTCGACACGCTGCCCGACCACTTGCCGCTGGGCATCCGCCAGCGGTTGTCGCTGGCGGTGGCGATGGTGCATCAACCGGAGCTGCTCATCCTGGATGAGCCGACTTCGGGCGTGGACCCCATCGCCCGCGACCGCCTCTGGCAATTGATGATCGACCTGGCGCGCAATGACCAGGTCACGATCTTCATCTCCACCCATTTCATGAACGAAGCGGGGCGCTGCGACCGCATCTCGCTGATGCACGCCGGCCGGGTGCTAGTGACCGACGTCCCGGCCGATCTGGTGCGCCAACGGGGGGTTGCCACACTGGAAGATGCCTTCATCGGCTACCTGGAAGATGCCGGCGCGGCGACGCCGGTGCAAAAACCACCGGTGGCATCGCCGCCAGTCGCGCCGACGGCTCCCCCGCGCCGTTTCCCCTTCAGCCTGGGCCGCGCTTGGAGCTATTGCCTGCGCGAGACCCTGGAGCTGCAACGCGACCCGGTGCGCGCCACCATGGCCCTGCTGGGGACAGCGATCCTGATGTTCGTCTTCGGCTACGGCATCAGCCTGGACGTGGAGAATCTGAGCTACGCGGTGCTGGATCGCGACCAGACGCTGCTGAGTCAGAACTACGCACTGAATCTGTCCGGCTCGCGCTACTTCATCGAACGCCCGCCGATTACCGATTACACGGATCTCGACCGGCGGATGCGGGCCGGCAAACTCGCGCTGGCGATTGAAATTCCGCCCGGTTTCGGGCGCGACATTGCACGCGGGCATCCGGTGCAGATCGGCACCTGGGTGGATGGCGCCATGCCGGTGCGCGCCGAGACGGTGCAAGGCTATATGCAGGGGATGCATCAGGGCTGGCTGTTGGACATGGCCGCGCGGCGGCTGGGTCAGGATGTCGCCGCTGGCCCGGCGACCATTGCGACGCGCTTTCGCTACAACCCTGATGTGCGAAGTCTGCCGGCGATGGTGCCCGCAATCATCCCGATGCTGCTGCTGATGATCCCGGCGATGCTGGCGGCGCTCTCGGTGGTGCGTGAGAAAGAGCTGGGTTCGATCATCAATCTCTACGTCACCCCGATCACCCGCAGCGAGTTCCTGCTCGGTAAGCAGTTGCCCTATATCGTGCTGGCGATGCTCAACTTCGGGTTGATGACACTGCTGGCGATCACCATCTTCGGGGTGCCGGTCAAGGGCAGCTTTTTGGCGCTGACGGCGGGGGCGCTGCTCTTTGTGATCTTCTCGACCGGCTTTGGCCTGTTCGCCTCCACCTTCACCCGTAGCCAGATCGCGGCGCTCTTCGTGACGATGATCGGCACCATGATCCCGACCATCCAATTCGCCGGCATGTTGAACCCGGTGTCCTCGCTCGAAGGCGTCGGCTTTTTCATCGGTCGCATTTACCCGGCCTCACACTTCCTGACCATCAGTCGTGGCGTGTTCAACAAGGCGCTGGGATTCGCCAGCCTGCACGCCTCGTTCTGGCCGCTGCTGCTGGCGGTGCCGGTGATCCTGGGCCTGTCCATCGTGCTGCTGAAGAAGCAGGAGACCTGATCATGCCGCATCTTGCCACGATCTACCGCTTGGGCATCAAGGAATTGTGGAGCCTGGTGCGCGACCCGATGATGCTGGTGCTGATCGCCTACACCTTCACCATATCGATCTATGTGGCCGCCACGGCGATGCCGGAGACCTTGCACAAGGCACCCATCGCTATCGTCGATGAGGACGGTTCACCGTTGTCCGGGCGGATCGTCACCGCCTTCAATCCGCCGCGCTTCAATCCGCCAGTGATGATTCCCTTGACCGGCATCGATGCGGGCATGGACGCTGGCGATTACACCTTTGTGCTGGATATCCCGCCGGATTTCCAGCGCGACGTGCTGGCCGGGCGGTCGCCGGCGATCCAGCTCAACGTCGACGCCACGCGCATGAGCCAAGCCTTCACCGGCAGCAGCTACGTCCAGCACATGGCGCTGGGCGAGATCAACGAGTTCGTCCAAGGCTACCGGGGCAGCGCCCCGCCGCCGGTGGAGCTGGCCCTGCGGGCGCGCTTCAACCCCAATCTGGAGCAATCCTGGTTCGGCGCACTGATGGAGATCATCAACAACGTCACTTTATTGTCGATCATCCTGACCGGCGCGGCGCTGATCCGCGAGCGTGAGCACGGCACCATCGAGCATCTGCTGGCGATGCCGGTCACGCCCGCCGAGATCATGCTGTCCAAGGTCTGGGCGATGGGCCTGATGGTGCTGTTGGCCGCCGCCATTGCGCTGGTGCTGGTTGTGCAGGGCGTACTGCGCATCCCGGTCGAAGGCTCGGTGGCGCTGTTCCTGGCTGGGGCCGCGCTACATCTGTTCGCCACCACCTCGCTGGGCATTTTCATGGCTACGCTGGCGCGTTCGATGCCGCAGTTCGGGATGCTCGCGGTGCTGATCCTGCTGCCGCTGCAACTGCTTTCGGGCAACTCGACCCCGCGCGAGAGCATGCCCCAGTTGGTGCAGGCGGTGATGCTGGCCGCGCCAACCACGCACTTCGTCGCCGCCGGTCAGGCCATCCTGTACCGGGGCGCGGGCCTCGACGTGGTGTGGCCGCAGTTCCTCGCCCTGACCGCGATCGGCGCGGTGTTTTTCACCATTGCGCTGAACCGCTTTCGCAGCACCATCAGTCAGATGGTCTGAACGATCTCTCAGCGGCGGCTTGCGGCGCACGAGAGGTTTGCGACGGACCTTCATCTGCGCTGAATGAGGACTGATCGTGAGCTGTGCCCAGCCTTTTGTACGCTACCGTACAGACTGGCTCGGGGACGATCGGGCATCATCGGCCTATCGCTCCGCAAAAGTGACGCTATCCCGCTTGACCGCACTCAAATCCCACGACAGCCCATTGCCGATCCTGGCGGATTCATGATGCCTGATGCTGACCTTCACCCGCGCCACTTTCGGGCTAACCCCCGGATCAGCAGTCCCGCCGTGGTGGCCTGGCTGCTGCTGGCTCTGTCCGGCTGCGCGTCGATAGCGCCGCAGCCGACCGATCCGGGCGCGGTTGCAATACCGGCGGCATGGTCTGCCGCCCCGGTCAGTGTGACCGCCCAACCGACCGTGCTGGTGCAGTGGTGGGCGCGCTTCAACGACCCGTTGCTCAGCCGTCTGGTCGGCCAGGCGTTGCAGGCCAACCTCAGTATCAAGAGTGCTGAGGCGGCGCTGCGGGAAGCCAGGGCGCTGCGCGATGTCACGGCAGCGGCACTGTGGCCGACGGTCGACGGTTCGGGACTGGCCCAGCGCAGTCGCGCCGATAACCATAGCGCCAACCGGTTCAAGGTCGGTCTGGACGCCAGTTGGGAACTCGACTTTTTCGGCGTTAACCGGAGCGCCTTGGCCGCCAGTGACGCCACGGTGCAGGCCAGTGCGGCCAGTCTGGGCGATGTGCAAGTGTCGATGGCCGCCGAGGTCGCCCTCAGCTACATCGCCCTGCGCGGCGCTCAGGCGCTGCTGGCGATTGCCAAGGACAACCTGACCAGCCAGCTTGAGACCTTGCAGATCGCCCAGTGGCGCTTGCAGGCCGGCCTGGTCACCTCGCTGGAAACCGAGCAGGCCCGCACCGAGACCGAACAAACTCGCGCCCTGTTGCCGGCGTTGCAAACCAGCATCGATCAGAATCGCTATGCCCTCGCGGTGCTGATCGGCCAGCCGCCCGCCGCGTTGGCAACGGTACTGGCCGCCGCCGGGCCGCTGCCGCAGGCCCCCGCCGATCTGGCGTTGAGCCTTCCCGCCGAGACCTTGCGCCAGCGTCCCGATGTCCGGGCGGCGGAAGATCAGGTCACGGCGGCCGTCGCTCGCGTGGCCCAGGCTGACGCCGCGCTTATGCCGAATTTTCAGATCGGCGGTTCACTGGGCCTGAGCGCCCTGACCCTGGGCGCTCTGACCGAGGGTGCGTCGGTGGCCAGTGCGCTGCTGGCCAGCGTCTCACTGCCGATCTTCGATGGCGGCGCGCTCCGCGCCCAGGTTCGCGCCCAGCAGGCGGCGCTGGATCAGGCGTGGGTGGCCTATCAAGCCACGGTGCTGGCGGCGCTCAAAGAGGTGGAAGATGCGCTGGTGGCGCTACGGGGCGACCGCGAACGCCTGTTATCTCTGCAACGCGCCACCCAAGCCGCCGGCAATGCCGCGCTGTTGGCCCGCCAGCGCTACAGCAGCGGGCTGATCGATTTCCAGACCGTACTTGACACTCAGCGCACTCAGCTCCGGACCCAGGAAAGCGTTGCCAGCACCCGGATCGCCCTGAGCGCCGACCATGTCCACCTGTACAAGGCGCTCGGCGGCGGCTGGCAACCCGCAGATCAGACCGCCCCTCCTACCCAAAACGCCCCTCAGGCCACCCGCTCATGAGCACGCCCATCCCCGCCGTTGTGATCGCGCCGCCTCCCGGCCTGGCTCCGGAAATCGACCTGGCCACGTTGCTCGCTGAACCGGCGGCGCCCATCTGGTATCGCCGCCCGGCGCTGTGGGCCGGTCTGCTGCTGGTGGCGCTGATCGCTGCCGGTCTTTGGTACTGGCAAGAGCGCCAGGTTGCCAACGCCGCACCCAGTTACACCACCCAGACCGTAGCGCGGGGCAACCTGACCCTGACGGTCATCGCCAACGGGACCCTGCAACCGACCCGCTCGATGAATATTGGCAGCGAATTGTCGGGCACGGTGCTGAAAGTCAACGTCGATGTGAATGACCGGATCAAGAAAGGCCAGGTGCTGGTTGAACTGGATACCGCCAAGCTGCGCGACCAGATCCTGCGCGCGCGGGCCACGC
The DNA here is from genome assembly GCA_020890855.1 of Candidatus Contendibacter sp. Lineage (GTDB taxonomy): Bacteria > Pseudomonadota > Gammaproteobacteria > Competibacterales > Competibacteraceae > RXIV01. The sequence goes on from JAJHPN010000030.1 coordinate 34,075, forward strand.
TGGCGGCGGCGAATGCCAAGGTCGCGCAAACCGTCGCGACGGTGAAGGAGGCCAAGGCCGGTCTGGCGCGGCTTGAAGAAGTGGCCCGGCTGTCGGGCGGCAAGGTGCCGTCCAAGACTGAACTCGACACCGGTCGGGCGATGCTGGAACGGGCCATCGCCGACGAGGCCAGCGCCCGCGCCAATGTCAATGACGCCGAAGCGGCGCTGTCCACCGACCAGATCAACCTGTCGAAAGCCTCGATCCGCGCCCCGTCTGACGGCGTCGTCCTGACCCGCAGCGTCGAACCGGGTAACGCGGTGGCCGCATCGTTGCAGGCGGTGACCTTGTTCACCATCGCTGAAGACCTGACCCAGTTGCGCTTGCAGGTCTACGTTGATGAGGCTGACGTTGGATCAGTCAAAGTGGATCAGGAGGCCCGCTTCACCGTCAGCGCCTACGCCAATCGCCAGTATCCGGCCCGGATCACCCGGGTGGCTTACGGCTCGACCATCACCGATAACGTGGTGACCTACCTGACCTATCTGGACGTGGACAACCGCGATCTGAGCCTGCGTCCGGGCATGACCGCCACTGCCACCATTACTGCAACCCAGCGTCAGGATGTGTTGCTGGTTCCGAACAGCGCGTTGCGCTTCGAGCCAACCGCCGCCGATGCTGGGCAACCAGCCGCCGGCAGCGGCATCGTCGCCAGTTTGATGCCGCCTCGGAGGCCCACCAGCCGTACCCGCAAATCCGCTGCCGCCGGGGCCAGTACTGCGGCAGCGCGTCAGGTCTGGGTGTTGCCGGAAGGCGGGGAAGGCCCCGCCGTAGCGATCGCAGTCAAGCCGGGGATCAGCGATGGTCGGATGACCGAGATCATCGGCGGCGACCTGGAGGTCGGGATGCAGGTGATCACCGACCAGAAAACGGCGGCGGCAAAATGAACTCGCCGCCCGGACTGACCAGCGCCGCGGTTCCGGTGACCATCGGCACGCCACTGATTCGCTTGCGCGGCGTGGTCAAGGTCTATGGCAGCGGCCCGATTGCGCTGACTGCGTTGAAAGGCATCGACCTCGACATTGGCGCGGGTGAGTTCGTGGCGATCATGGGGCCGAGCGGTTCGGGCAAATCGACCGCGATGAACATTCTCGGCTGCCTGGATACGCCCAGCGCCGGGCAATACCTGTTCCTCGGCGCGCATGTCGAGGCGCTGTCACGGGATCAGCGGGCGCGCTTGCGCCGCCGTTATCTGGGCTTCGTATTTCAGGGCTTCAACCTGCTGGCCCGGACCTCGGCCCAAGAGAACGTCGAACTGCCGCTGCTGTATCGCGGCGAAAGCACCCCGGTCCGACACGCGGCGGCGGCCAAGGCTTTGCAGTCGGTCGGTTTGGGCGGTTGGGAACATCACACTCCGGCCGAGCTGTCCGGCGGGCAGCAACAACGGGTCGCCATTGCCCGCGCCATCGTCACCGAACCGGCGGTGCTGCTGGCCGACGAACCGACCGGCAACCTCGACACCCAGCGTAGTCAGGAAATCATGGAACTGTTGTCGCGCCTGAATGGGGAACACGGCATCACCGTGTTGATGGTCACCCACGAGCCGGATATGGCCGCCTATGCGCGGCGGCTGGTGCATTTTGTCGATGGCCGGATCGACAGCGATGTCCCCAACCCGCACCCGGTCGCCCGGACTTTGCCCACCCCGCCGGGGGAGATCCGCTGATGCTGTTCAACACCCTCTTTCTCGCCTTGCGGTCGATCCGTCGCAACCTGTTGCGCTCGTTCCTGACCATCCTGGGCATCGTCATTGGCGTCAGCGCGGTCATTACGATGGTCACGCTCGGCAACGGCGCGACCCAGGCGGTGCAAATGCAGATCGCAGGTCTGGGGACCAACCTGCTGATGGTGCGCCCCGGTCAACGCCAGGGGCCGGGCGGCGGCGGCTGGTCCGTGCCGCAATTCACCGAGGCCGATGCGAACGCCATCCGGGCGCAGATCGGCGGCATCTCAGCCGTAGCGCCCGAAGGTCGCGCCAGCGTCACCGTAGTCGCTAACGGCCGCAACTGGGCCACCAGTATCTACGGCAGCAGCAATGACTGGTTTGAGACCGGCAATTGGAAACTGGCCAGCGGTCGCCTGTTCGAAACCGACGAACAGCACGCCGGGGCGGCAGTGTGCATTGTCGGAGAGACGGTGCGGCGCGAACTCTACAGCGGCACGGCGGGCCAGACCGGCTTGGGCGAGCCACTGCGGGTCAAGCAGTTCTCATGCAACGTGATCGGTATCCTGGCCGCCAAGGGTCAAGGCGGGATGGGCGATCAGGACGACAGTGTGGTCGTGCCGCTGCACACCCTGCAACGCCGCGTCACCGGCAGCCGCAAAGTCAATACCTTGCTGGTGTCGATGGAGGACGGCAGCAACAGCGCCCGGCTGAAAGCCAGTTTGCGGCAACTGCTGCGCGAGCGGCGCAAGCTGGCCGACAGCGACGATGACAACTTCAACATCTTCGATACTCAGCAACTCGCCGAAACGCTGTCGGGCACGACCCAGGTGTTGACCACCCTGCTCGGCGCGGTCGCGGCGGTGAGCCTGCTGGTCGGCGGCATTGGCATCATGAACATCATGCTGGTCAGCGTGACCGAACGCACCCGCGAGATCGGCCTGCGGCTGGCGATCGGGGCGCTGGAGCGCGAGGTGTTGCTGCAATTCCTGATCGAGGCGGTGGTCCTGGCGGCGCTGGGCGGCATCATCGGCATCGTCATCGCCACGGGGGCCTCCATCGTGCTGACCGGAGTGATGGAGTTGCCCTACCAGTTCGATCCGACCATTAACCTGCTGTCCTTTGTGTTCTCAGCTGGGATCGGAGTGCTGTTCGGCTACTTCCCGGCCCGCCGCGCCGCACAGATGGACCCGATTGAAGCGCTGCGGCATGAGTAGGATAAAAAACCTAAATTGGAGATATTGACTGTGATTGCTAAAACTGCCCGAACCAATCAACTTAAAAGTGAGGAATGCACAATGAAATACAAGTGCTTGAAATTTTTGGCCGGACTGGGATTCACCGCGTTTCTTTGCGGCGTCTTCCCAGCCTTGGCCCAGTCACTGGGAGCAGCGGCCAGCTTCGCGGTGCTGGGAGGTTCGGCGGTGACCAATACCGGCCCGAGCATCATTACCGGCGATCTGGGGGTTAGCCCAGGCAGTGCGATCACCGGTTTTCCTCCGGGGATAGTGACTGGAGGAACCATACACGCAGCCGATGCGGCGGCGCTTCAGGCTCAGAACGATGTCACCACCGCATACAACAATCTCACAGCCCAGCCTTGCAGCGCTACTATTTCGACCAATCTCGGCGGAATGACGCTCGCGCCAGGCGTCTATTGCTCCGCGTCGTCGATGGGGTTAGCTGGAATTCTTACGCTCGATGCCCAGGGTGACCCCAACGCCGTCTTTATTTTCAAGATCGGGAGTACGCTCACGACGGCAAGCAACTCGGTGGTTCGCGTGATCAACGGGGGCCAAAGTTGCAATGTGTTCTGGCAGGTCGGTAGCTCCGCAACGCTCGGCACCGGCACGGCTTTCGTAGGCAATATTCTTGCGCTCGAAAGCATCACCATGAACACTGGCGCCAGCATGGTTGGAAGAGCCTTGGCGCGGACTGGTGCGGTGACACTGGATAGTAATGCCGTTTCTGCAGCGGTCTGTAGTACCAACCCCACCGACCCCACCCTCGGCAAGACCTTCAGCCCGGTCACTATCAATGCGGGTGAGGTTTCGACACTGCTCATTACTCTGAGCAATCCCAGTGAGGTGGTGGCCACCTTGACTGCCCCGCTCACCGACACCTTGCCCAGTGGGGTCGTGATCGCCAACCCGCCGAATGCCAGCACCACCTGCGGTAGTGGGGTAGTGACTGCCAGCGCCGGCGGAAACACGGTGACCTTGACCGGCGGCGCAATCCCGGCCAATGGGATCTGTACGTTGACGGCGGAGGTCACCGCAGCGGTTGACGGTTCGTACATCAACACTCTGCTGGCGGGCACCCTAGTGATCGGCAACAACAGCAACGCCGCGCCAGCTATCGCTATCTTGTCCGTTCGCAACCTTGTTCCCCTTGGTCGCGCCATCCCAACGCTTTCCGAATGGGCGATGATTATGTTTGCTGGACTTCTCGCTATCGCGGTTTATGTATCGACGAGAAGACAGAACCGCTAAGCACAGTGTCAGTATGATTCCGGCAGACGGTTTGGTGCTGGAAACCAGCGATCGCTTCGTGATCTTCATCATCCGCACCCGCGGCAACCCGTTCAAAAGCCGCGCCCATCCGATCCTGGTGGCGACTTCGCTGGCCGTGGCGACGATAGGCGCAGTTTTGCCATTTACCTCGTTAGGGACGTATTTCGGCTTTGTGCCGCCCCTCGGTCATAGAACCTTTAATTCTTGTTTCCGGGAACTCCACTCCTGGAATAAGGCGTAGGCGATAGCCAGCAAGGTCGGGCCCAGAAAAATGCCGAGGATGCCAAAGGCCATCACGCCACCCAGCACGCCCAGAAATACCAGAATGAAGGGTAGGCGACTCCCCTGACTGATGAAGTAGGGCTTAATGACATTATCGACGGCGCTCACCACTAAAAAACCCCAGAGTCCGAGAAACACCGCCCACCCCGTCTCACCGGTCTGGAATAGCCAAATGGCGGCCGGCGCCCAGATGAGTGGCGGCCCGATGGGAATCAACGAAAGGATGCACGTCAGAACACCGAGCAGCAGGGCGCCGGGTATGCCCGCGATCAAAAATCCCGTGCCTGCCAGGAATCCCTGAGCCAGCGCGGTGCCAATAATGCCGTAGACCACGCTCTTGATGGTATCTCCTGTGATACGGAGCAACCCTGGCGCCCGCCTGCCACCGACTCGATCGAATAAGGCTTCCAGCCTTCCGGAGAGCGCTGCACCGTCCCGGTAGAAAAAAAACGCAATGAACACGCTGAGGCTGAGGGACAAGACGCCACCGCCGAGGTTCGTCGCACTGCGTAGCGCCCAGTCCCGCAGGGGAATGAGGTATTTCATCAACTCCGTGGTCAGTTTGGCGCCACTCCCCGCCATCGCTTGCCATCGGTCGTGCAGGGGCGAACCTACGACCGGCAACTTCGCGACCCATGTGGGTGGATCAGGCGGCCCTTGACTGAGGAGTTGCCGCGCCATCTCGATCAGCGCGGTCACGTCTTCCGCCAAACTGATTCCGAGGAGCACCAACGGTCCGATCAGCACGGTCGCGACCAGCCATACCATCAGCCCGGCCGCGAGCCCTTTCCTGCCCCGGACGGCCCGTTCGATCCAGCGGTAGACCGGCCAGGTGGAAAAGGACAGGATCACCGCCCACAGGATGGCCGAGAGAAAGGGTCGCAGTACCGCGAAACAGCCCATCATCAAAACGGTGACGAGGGCGATGCCGGCCCATCGGTCGATACGGGTTTGGCTCAGCGCGGATGTCAGGTCAGGGAGCAATGCCATCGAACGGCGGTACTCCGTATTGGCGGTTGCTACGCTTGGATTTCGACCACCCGAACCGCGACCTGCATCCGGGGCGACTGGGGGGTGGCGGCGCGAAACGAGCCGGATACGGGAGGCACCCATTCGGGATGCCGGCTCACGGCCACGGCAATGTGGTCGTTGCCGACCACCTGACCGGAGGTGGAGTCGAATCCCTTCCAGCCGGCGCCGGGCAGAAAAACTTCCGACCACGCATGCGTGGCGCCTTGGCCCCGCACGACAGGGGTCGCGCACAGATAGCCGCTGACAAACCGCGCCGCCAGGCCCAGGTTGCGGCAAGCTTCGATAAACAGGGTCGCGGAATCCCGGCAGGAGCCGCTGCATTTGGCCAAGGTGGTCGCCGGTGTCTGGACCCCCGGTTGCTCGCGTTGCTCGTAGGCGAAGCCGCCGGCGATAGCTTTGTTGATCGTATCGAGCAAGGTGTAGGTTTCCACCGCTCGACCAGGCTGCCAAAAGGGTCGCAACCAGGCGCCGAGCAGCGGTTGGTCTGAGACGAAGACCGGCAAGAGATAAGGCTCCAGGTCGATACGCTCGGCCGCCGGATACTGGAAAGGGTAAAACACCGCGAAATCCGCCACCAGAAAATCCAGGGGCTGGTCGTCATAGTGCTGGAGCAGGAGGCGGCTGGCAATCGAAAGCCGACTGCTCGGCTCGTCAAAGCTCGCCCAGGCTACGGCATTGTCATAGATGTCGCGCTGCCATTGCAGATGATGGGCCGGGGAAATGGTCAAGTCGGCTGATTCGATGCGGACATCATGCCCTTCGCGGGGCCGCAACAGCAATTTATGCGGCAGCAGGGTGACGGTTTCGGCGTACTCGTATGTCGTTTCATGCTCTATTTGCAAGCGGCGCATCGCAATGATTGCCTCTGTCAATACTATGTCGGTATCTCGCGATCTTCCTAACCCATCTTATGCCCGTATCAAGAAGTGCTCAAGAAATGCCTGTTGCGGCCATGCGATGAGCTGGCCGTCCGCCGGCCCACCAGAAATTCGCCAACGCTCGGCGATGGCTCGCGGTAGATGGCGTCCTTGATGTCTTCTTTCAGATCGCCGGAGCCGGCTTGGACCTCGGCTGTGTAGCCCATCCTGGCGGCGATGGAACCAATGGTTGCCCATTGCGATTCATTCGTTATTGCCAGAGTAGGTAACAGCAAAACTCTTGACGCTCTCAAACATGCCTGTGAGAAATGGTGCGCTATGTGCGACAGCGCACAGATCAGGCTGATCTTTTTTCTTATTTTGATAAGCATTCGTGATGAATGAACCCTCACTGACTTTAAGTGAGAATCCATGCTTTGTCGCTGAGAGTTCCTGAAATCAAAAGTTCTGTCTGTGAGGTGTCTATGTCCAGAGCATCGGAGTTAATGAAATTGCCGGGCGCGGTGGTGGCCGGCGTTTTTTCCCGAAAAGGGATATTGGATGACTTCGAGGGTCCTTTCCCACAGGCCCAAGCCAAGTTGCTGATGAGTCTCTGTGCCTCAATGACCATCACCATGGAGATGCAGGGTCGCCTACTGGCTGATTTGGCGGGGGCGCCCGGTTGGGATACCTGCAATGGCTGGACTCTATGGGGTCCGGAAATGTCCTTGGTAACGGTGTGTGACAGCACCTGCGTCGTGAACCTGAGTGAAACTTCGTTTCAAGAGGTGATCTCGGCCATGCGAACGGCAGCAGGTGTAGAAGCATAAAACCGAGCAAAAATTTAGGAGAACAAATATGCCTACTTTGGATCAATTGATGTCTCTGTCGGGCGCCTATGGTGCGCTTGAATTTTCTTGCACCGGGGATTTGGGCGAGATCCGGGGTGATCTCCATCACGACTTTGCCGAAGTCGTCGCCCAAATGTGCGCCGCCAACATGGCCATCTATCGGATGCAGGCTACGGGCTGGGCGAAGCTTTCAGGCCAACAGGGGTTTCTACCCGAACGGGGTTTTGCCTTCCTGGGCCTGGATGACGTGATGATGGGCATGGACAGCAAGGCCGTACTCGCCAAAAGACAGGCTTTTGATTATGACCAAGCTTATAAGCTCTTCAATGAAAAGGCCTAGAACCATGGACATCGCGAAAGGAGAATGAGCCATGATTAATTTGGAGAGCCTGCTAAGCGTCCAGGGGGGCATCGCGGCGCTGCGCTTCAGTGACGATGGCGCCTTGATCGAGTCGGTGGGCGAACTGGAGCAGACGCATAGCCGTCTGGCCGCAGATATCTGTTATGCGAACGGGCGCATGATGCAGCAAGGCGGCGATATGCTGATGACCCTTTCCGGCATGAAAGGATGGTCGCCTTACGGGTGGATGATGATGGGCGATGAACGGTCCATCTGTACGGTAGCGGGGGTCGCCTGCTTCGTAAGAAATAGCGAGGCGTCGTTCAACGAAGTATTGCATGTTCTGTCTGAGGTGGGATATCAATAGGGTAGCCTTCCGCCTACTGAGGTCTATGCTCGCTGGTGGACCGCTTGCGATTGAGTGCGCCCTGCTTTTCCTATTGCACTGTCTCGCTGGACATAAATAATTCATATGTTGAGAAGGAGTACGCATGCCCTCTCACTGTAACCGCAAAACCCATTCCCTTGTTGCCAAGGCGGCGGAACTCGCCTTCGCCGTGCCGCAGGTCGTCGCTCATCGAGTCACGCGCATGGCTATCGCGGGTTCCACGCCTTCAGCACGTGATCGGAAGGAATTTCAGCGCATGAGCGCCGAGAAAGCGGCTGCGTTTAGTGAGTCCTGGAACGCAATGACCTTGCAAGCCTTTCGCGCTCATCAAGCGCTAGCGGCTTCCTTTCTTCGCTCGTTCTGGTCGCCTTCGCTCAACAGGCCATCGGCAAGTGCGGTGGCTGCGCAGTTGCAAAGCGCTGCACTGGATGTTCTGAGTAAAGGCATCGCCCCAGTGCATCGGAAAGCAGTAGCAAACGCCAAGCGCTTGGCGCGCACCAAGCTCCGGTAACCGTGCCTAACCCTTCTATCAAACCGACCCACAATGGCAAGCCGTTGTGGTCTGCCTGTGTCAAACAATAGGCAATTTTCGGCAAGAATCCCGCAACCAACAGGAGAAAGAAATGTCCAGCGTCGGTTATCACGAACCCATAGATGAACTGTCTGATGAAACGCGCGACATGCATCGCGCCATCGTGTCCCTGATGGAAGAACTAGAGGCCGTTGATTGGTACAACCAACGGGTTGATGCCTGCAAGGACACGGAACTCAAAGCCATCCTTGAGCACAATCGAGACGAGGAAAAGGAACACGCCTCCATGGTGCTGGAGTGGATTCGGCGCAAAGACCCAACGTTCTCCAACAAGCTCAAAGACTATTTATTCACCGAAAAATCTATCGCGCATCAGTGACGATGGCTAACCCTTCGTTCCAGCGGACTGCCTGTGGCAGTCGCTGAACTCAAACGTGATAGGCGCCGCGCGTGGCTGAGCCGATTTGGGGAAAGCCTAGCGGCGCTTCTTCCTCTTCACCGGCGGAGAAGGCGCCAGCACGCCGGTCCAAAAGCTGAGGATGTCCCTCGTGGCATTTGTCATCGCGGCTGCAGCTTGGCGCTTGGCTTGCACTGCCGCGTGGCCGCGCATCGATCCGGCAACCGTATTCGCCCCGCTCAGCCAGAGACTCATGAATGGGTTCTTCTTCAGCCAGAGATTGGTCATTCCGGTTCTCCTTAATGATCACCGCAGTAGTCGGTCGTCGTTAAATGGCCGCTGTCCTGCAATCAAACCCGCTCCGGCAGGGCCGGAAGTGGGTCTGTTCGAGTTATTGTCATGCTTTCCAGTTCTGATCGACACGATTCCACGCCGCACGCGCCGCCGGTCTTACCTCTTGCCAAGGGGGATCGAGTTCGGTCTTGATGAGGCTGTATTCCGCCATCAACTCGGGTTCCACCCCTTCGAAAGTGCGGCCATCGTAACGCACACGGCCTTCCCAGCCGGCGCGAAAGCCCGGAGCATAGTACTCGTAGGTTCTGCCTTGCACGTAGTAGGGTTCGCGGATGTAGGTCTCTCTCCAGAAGATTTCTTCTGCAGTGGGGTTAACCGTTTCGGCGGCGCGTTTACCCGCCAGTCCTCCCGCCACCGCTCCCACTGCGGCTCCGATCGCGCTGCCAATCGGCCCGCCCACCGCCATTCCGATAGCGGCTCCGGCCACTCCGCCGGATGCCGCGCCGGCGCCTGTGCCCAGTGGGTGAGCGCCCGGGGCGCCGGTGAAGGGGTCGCGGTTCAGTTCTTCTTCGTTGGCTACCACTTTCCGGGTTACTGTTTCGATCATTTCCGTTCTCCTACGCCGATCGTCGGCGTTTCAAGTGGGTTGTTCAGGGTGAGTTGACCATTGCATGAGTTTTCCCCTTTGCGTCGAATCCGGCATCTGCGCAAGATCGAAAGCGTGCTGAGAGGTTTTGCTTGGAGCAAGTCGCCATTGAGATGACGACATATGCACCTTAAACCGGGATGCCGCATTCGATCTGTGCGCTGGCGAGCTTAAGAACGTGGTGCCGCCCCAAACCATGAATGTTCCACGAGCGACTTCGTGGGCAATCATGTAGGCGTGGGCAAAATCGCCCAGAGCGCGAAAGAACGCTCAGTCGAGATAGAGCGTCTCGTCGCCGGCGCACTAGAAGGAGTCCATGGCCGATTGCCGCAGGCCGAGCGAACTTGCCCGTCATAAAGAACCAGCGTCGGGGACGGTACTGGCTCTGGTTCGATTGCGGCGGAAGATAAGACCTGCCAGCCGCTGACCGGCGAGTTGAATCAGTGTGTGTGTTACAGCACAGACGCTCCCCGTGGAGTCATGGTAGTTTTTGCTTCCTGTAGTACCAGTGAACCCGTGGGGGATTGAGTCATGACAGCACCGAGCATTGCCAGGTCGCGCCGCAACCCTTTTGCGGATTTCTCGCCCGTCATTTTGCCGGGCGCCTTGGCGCTGTCCGGGTGTACCTCAGAACATTCAGCCGAGCCCGGCAAAGGGAGCGCCGCTTCCACCTCATCGAGGCACAAGGAAGTGGGCGAAGCATCCTGGTACGGACCTGGGTTTCACGGCAAAGAGACCGCTAATGGCGAAACCTTTGATCAGAAAAAAATGACCGCTGCTCATCCCAGTTTGCCGATGGGAACTCAGGCTGAAGTCACCAATCTGGAAAATGGCAAATCGATTATCGTGCGCCTCAATGATCGCGGACCATTTTTATCAGATCGATTAATCGACCTCTCTTATACAGCTGCCTACAAGTTAGGAATACTGGCCGGCGGCAGTGGCCAAGTGGAGGTGGAAAGTATATTGCCGGACGATGGTTCAATGAGAATAGCCCGATCCCAGTCGGTTACTCCGTCAACAAAAATCTCCGCCCTACCTAACCATATCGAGATGAATACGGTTTACCTGCAATTAGGCGCGTTTGGCTCACCAGATAATGCGCATAATTTTCTCTCAAAAATACGAAAGAAACTTCCCTGGCTTAACGATACTGTCAGCATCACCAGAAATAACGGTTTGTATAAAATTCACGCGGGTCCCTATCCAGATCAAGTGCTTGCCAAACAAGCAGCCACGACTATCACTCAGCATCTTGCAGTTACACCCGTGCTCGTCATAGATTAAAAGCCAAAAAAAAAATCCCTATTGCACGCAATAGGGA
>JAJHPN010000420.1 GCA_020890855.1 Candidatus Contendibacter sp.
CGGCGAACAGATTATCCCGGGCAATGGCCGAGCTGAACCCGAATCCGTAATGCGTCCGGCCCACGGTGAGCGCCGCATCCGCCGGTTGCAGGTAATAACTATGGACGAAATAAAAGCGGCTGTCCTGGGGAATGTCCCGCCAGAGGGGATGATCACGCAGTTGATGGACCTGGTTCCAGCCCATGTGCGGCACCTTGAGCCGTTCGCCACTGACGGGATCGCGCAATTCGCCAAACCAGACCACCCGCCCCGGCAATATTTTCAGACACTCGACGCCGCCGTTTTCTTCGCTGAACTCCAGCAGCGCCTGCGGCCCCAGACACAGCCCCAGGAACGGTTTGTTGAGCGCCGCCTCGCGCACCACATCCAGCAAATCCCAGTGCGCCAGCTCCCGCAGACAGTCACGGATTGAGCCTTGACCGGGAAACACCACCCGGTCGGCGTGGAGAATATCAGAGCGGTCGTGAGTGACGATGACCTGCGCCTGTGGCGCAACGTGTTCAAGCGCCTTGGCGACGGAGCGCAGGTTGCCCATGCCATAATCAATAATCGCAATGCGGGTCATCTGGAAAACTCGCCGGGAGTGGGAACGCAGAATGCTACAGGCTGCCCTTGGTGGAGGGAATATCGGTCATGCGCGGGTCGAATTCAACGGCCATGCGCAGCGCCCGGCCAAAGGCTTTGAACACGGTTTCGGCGATGTGGTGAGCGTTGCGGCCGCGCAGAGCGTCGATGTGCAGGGTGATCAGCGCATGATTAACGAAGCCCTGGAAAAATTCGCGGAACAGATCGACGTCAAAGTCGCCGATCCGGGCGCGGTGAAATTCAACCGCATATTCCAAACCCGGCCGCCCCGAGCAGTCCAGGACGACCCGCGACAGCGCCTCGTCCAATGGCACATAGGCATGACCGTAGCGACGGATGCCGCGCTTGTCGCCCAGGGCTTGCCGCACCGCCTGACCCAGGGTAATGCCGATGTCTTCGACGGTGTGATGCGCGTCGATCTGTAGATCGCCCTGTGCGGCGATGTCCAGATCGATCAATCCATGGCGGGCGATCTGATCCAGCATGTGATCGAGAAAGGGCAAGCCGCTGGCGAGCCGGGCGTTGCCCGAACCGTCCAGGTTGACGCTAACCTGAATTCGGGTTTCCAAGGTATCGCGCTGAACCGTTGCGCTGCGCGCCATGCGAATCCTGTTTGCTGGGTTGAGCGAATCGGCCTAAACATCAAGGGTGGGTTTCATAAAGATTACTTCTAGCCCGAATGCCGATATTTTTCCACCGAAAAAATACTTTTTGGGTATTTTGGGCATCTTCACTCAACACCTTCTCCTAACAGGACAATCACCATGCAAGGTTTCGGGCCACGGGCGCTGACCCCCGGCGATGGTCGGGATTGGCTGATCCAGGCGGGGCAACTGATTGGGCGACGACTGTGGCTGTTCGTCGCCGTCGCCCTGTTTGCGCCGGCGGGAACGGCATTGCTGCTGGCCTTGCCGGTCTGGGACTGGTGGCTGCCGGCGCTAGGCGCCTGGGTGACGCTGATCGCCACTCTCTTCTGCTACGGCCTGCCGTTGAGTTTTACGGTGACGCTGGCCTGTGGTCTGGCTCGCGCCGCCAACCGCAAACAGGCGCCATCAGCCCGGCAACTGTTCAACTGGACGGCGCTCAAGGCGCTGACCCGCACCACGCTGCTGCTGTTTTTGCTGCTGTTGCAAGGCTATCTGGTGGTCTACTGGGTTCAGGATCAGTTGCTGCCTGTTGATCTGGCGGCCGTCGAAGGCGGCTCTCCCGCCCCGCCGCCGGCCAGTTTCGGAGTCGCCAGCACGGTGCTGGGAACGCAGTTGAGCGTATTGGGCAGCGTGGTGCTGGTTTTGCAGGTGCTGCTGGTCTGGTTTGCAATCCCACTACAACTGTTCCGTGAATTGCCGCTGGCGGTGTGCTGGCGGCGCAGCGCCCTGGCGATGCAACTGAATCCGTGGTTGTTCCCGGTGCTGGGCCTGACCGGGCTAACGCTGGCGGCGCTGCCGTTCTTCAACCTGTTTTCCATTCCCGCGCAGGTGCTGGCCCTGCCGTTGCCGGTCTATCTGGGCGCATTGCTCTATGTGGCCTGGAACGACGTATTTCAGGGCGGCGCCGAGGAAGAGGACATTGTGGAGTTGCAGGACCTGTGGCGGGCCGGAGTCAGCGGTGAGCCAGTACCGCGCCAATCCGGCGCAAGGCGAGGCTCAAGTCTTCCCCCAGCGCAATCGCTCCGGCAGCGGCTATCGTGTCAGGATAACGCTCAACCACCCGACCGCCGATGAACACCGGAATCGCTGTGGTCTGGCAAAGCTGCGGCAAATCGTCCTTGAGCGTCGCCGCCGCTGTTTCCGTCGAACCTGACAGCACCATCGCCCCAATCGCTGTCCGATTCGTCACCGGCGGCAACTCCGCCAGTGGGGTGTTGGGACCGAGCAGCACAACCTGGTAATCCCGATCCAGCGCCGCCAAGGCGAACAGCAGCAGCCCGACTTCGTGCTGCTCGCCGGGCAGACAGGCGGCCAGCAGTTTCGGCCCTTGCCGGTTGCGGCTGAGATGATGGAAGCGCGAACCGAGCTTGTGACGCAGAAAAACGCTAAAGAAGTGTTCCTCAGCGATGCTGCCTTGACCGGTCGCCCACCGGTCGCCCAATTCGCGCAGCAACGGCATGATCAACCGGCTGGTGACGATGTCCACTGGATAAAGCGACAGCGCTTCGTCATACACCTCGTTCAACACACTGTCATCAAAACCGGAAATCGCCTGCAATAACCGGTGCTGGTAATGTCGCCATGGATCGAATTGCAACGCGCGATCCGGTTCAGTTTCGATCTCGATGGCGCCCCGCGCCGGTCCGCCATTGAGCGCCTGCCGGGCCTGACTAATGGAAATACCGCTATCCAGCAGCGCAACCACCTGATGAATCAGGTCAATGTCCGCCATGCTGTACAGGCGATGTCCTTTAGGCGTGCGGATCGGCTTGATGAGGTCGTAGCGGCGTTCCCAGGCTCGCAGCGTCACCGAATTGACGCCGGTCAGGGTGGACACCGTGCGAATCGGCACCAACCCATGTTCGGGCAGGCCATGACTGACCTTTATTATCATTAGTCGAAAATCTCCCGCGCTTCACCCGGCAGGCGCGGAATGAGCGGCCAATTTAATTATACAATAAATATGCAAATGGCGGGAAAAGACTTAAAAATTCTTCTTAAATTTATACCTTACTTGTACATTCTGCAAGCTAAACCAAGACGAAGAATCGAGAAGGTTGCCTGAAAGGCTGGATTTTGGCCGTTGCGCCAGGTCTTGTCGGTGGGGGACAGTCCGGCGCGGTCACCTGACCGCCCACAGACTGATGTTCACCCTCCTTAAAACCACATAAAAATGCTATTGTTAATTAAGCAGGACTTTTGCTTTTCGTCATTCCCGCATACGCGGGAATGACGAAATAAGGTAAGTACGCGAACGTCTTGTTAAGTAGTTAGATTTAACGCCCTTCACCCGGCGCTTCATCAACCGATCCGCCTCTGTGCAACGCCATGATCGCCACCCACCATCGACCGCAGTTTTGCCTGAATCTCCTCCAGACCCTGGTTCTATTGACCTGGATAGGGCTTGCCGCCTGCGCCGTTAACAGCGAACCCGCCAAGACGATCCCGGCCGGGGTCCGCGACAACGGCCAGTTGACCCTGACCCGCGCCGATCACAACCGCGCTGCTGAAGTCCGGGTCGGCGAGCGGATCGTCGTACAGTTGCCGGAAAACCCCACCACCGGCTTCACTTGGGCGATTGACGAGACCGACCGCCGGTTGCTGACGCTGGATAGTTCCGCTTACGTCGCACCGGAGATGGGTTTCATCGGGGCCAAGGGTCAGCGCACCTTTCAGTTCACTGCCCGCCAGCCTGGCGAAATGACGCTCCAGCTCAAATACTGGCGGGTCTGGGAAGGCGACGGATCAGTGACCGAACGATTTACCGTTACCCTCCGTATCATTCCATAACGCCCTGGTTACGATCAGAGCGGCGCCATGCCCGCTGGACGATTGGGGGCGCTACCCGGCGGGTATTGGCCGGTATCTTGTTACCGATCCTGCTGATGAGAGAAATCGCCACTCTGCTGCGGAGATTCGCTCGGCGCTGGAACCGGCTGCTCAACCGCGCCTTCCGGAAACGCCGGTTAGCCGAAGCGGCGCTACAGGCCAGCGAGGCCCGTATTTGTGCGCTGGTGGACGATATGCCCGGCGCCATCTACCGCTGCGCCCTGGATGAACAGCGGAGCATGGAAACCCTGAGCGATGGCGTCGAAGTCCTGAGCGGCTATCCGGCCAGCGATTTCATCGGTAATCGGGTGCGTTCTTACGCCAGCATCATTGATCCGGATGATGTCGCTCTGGTGGATCGCATCGTCCACGAAGCGGTGGCCGCCCGGCGACCCTACGCCTTCGACTACCGTATCCGCCATGCCAGTGGCGGGATTCGCTGGATTCGCGAAAAGGGCTGCGCCATATTTGGAGAACAGGGTGAGGCGCTGCGCCTGGACGGCATATTTTTCGATATCACCAAACACCGGCGCTTGCAGGAGGCGTTTGAGAACAAGCGGGCGCTGTACACTGCGATGTTTACCGCCGGCAACGCCATCAAACTACTGATTGATCCCGCTGATGGCGGCATTCTCGACGCTAATCCCGCTGCCTGCGCGTTCTACGGTTACCCGCATGAACAGTTATTGCAGCTCAACATGAGCGATCTCAACGCGCTGAGTCCGGCAGAAGTTGCTGCTGAGATGGGACGCTCCCGGAGCGGGAACCGGGGTCCGGTCGTTTTGCCCCACCGCCTGGCGAATGGGGACATCCGCACGGTCGAAGTTTATTCCGGGCCGATAGCGCTGGACGGGCGGAGCCTGCTGTTTGCCAGCATTCACGACATCACCGAACGCCAAGCCGTCGAAGCGGCGCTGATTGACAGCCGTAGCTGGTTTCGGTCGCTGTTCGATCACATGGGCGAGGGCGTGGCGTTGCACGATCTGGTGTTCGATGAGGCGGATCGCCCGGTCAATTATGTGATTCGAGCTGTCAATCCCCATTATGAGGCGCTGACCGGACTCAAGGCGGAAGCGGTGATTGGCAAGACCGCTGACCTCGCTTACGGGGCGCCGCAGCCGCCGTATCTCGAAGAATACGCTCGGGTTGCCCTGACCGGCCAGGCGATCCGGTTTGAGATTTATTTCCCGCCGCTGAACCGGTACTTTTCGATCTCGGCGGCGCCGTGGGGCGAACGCGGTTTCGCCACGCTGTTCACCGACATTACCGCCCTGAAGCGCCATCATGCGCAACTGGAGCGAATGGCCCATTACGACGGGTTGACCCAGTTGCCCAACCGGACGCTGCTGGCCGACCGGATGCGCCAGGCGTTGGCTGGGGCGGATCGCAGCGGGAAACTGCTCGCTATTTGCTACATTGATCTCGACAATTTCAAACCGATCAATGACGCCTTGGGCCATGCAATGGGCGACCAGTTGTTAATGGGAGTAGCCAACCGGTTGCGGGACAGCATGCGGGGCGGCGATACCGTAGCGCGACTGGGCGGCGATGAGTTCGTGCTGCTCCTGACCGGCCTCGACAGCAGCGCTGATTGCAATCGCACCCTGGCCCGGTTGCTGGCGATTCTGGCTGCGCCCTATGCGCTGGCGGAACACCAGGCAGCCGTCTCGGCCAGTATCGGCGTCACGCTCTACCCGCCGGATCACAGCGAACCGGATGAACTGTTGCGCCATGCCGATCAGGCGATGTACATCGCCAAGCAGAGCGGGCGAAACCGTTACCACCTGTTTGATCCTGAAAACGACCGCCGCGCCCGCGCCCATTGTGAAGCGCTGGTCCGTCTCAAGATCGCTCTCGATCAGCGCGAGTTCAGCCTGTACTACCAGCCCAAGATCGATATGCGCCAAGGCGTGGTGATCGGGACCGAAGCGTTGATCCGCTGGCGACATCCAGAGTATGGCCTGATCCTGCCCGGCGAATTTTTGCCGGTCGTCGCAGAAGACGCCGACTTTGCCGCCGCCTTGGGCGACTGGGTGCTGGCTGAGGTGTTGCGTCAGATGGAGCAGTGGCTGAAGCAGGGTCTCAAGCTGCCGGTGAGCGTCAACATCGCCGCCCGCCACCTGCAACATCCCGAATTTATCAACCGCCTGACCGCACTGCTGGAAACTACGCCAGACATTGATCCCGACCAATTGGAACTGGAGATTCTGGAAACCGCCGCGCTGGATGACATGGCGCTGTCCAGCCGGGTGATCCGGGAATGCCGGCAAATGGGCGTCACCTTCGCGCTGGATAATTTCGGCGCGGGCTATTCCTCGCTGACGTATTTCAAACAGTTGCCGGTCAACGTCCTTAAAATCGATCAGTCGTTCGTGCGCGGCATGCTGGATGACGCCGAAAATTTCGCCATTGTCGCCGGCGTGATAGGGCTGGCCGAGGCGTTTCAGCGCCAGCCCATCGCTGGCGGAGTGGAGACAGTCGAACATGGTCTGTTCTTGCTGCAACTGGGCTGCGATCTGGCGCAGGGTTACGGTATTGCCCAGCCGATGCCGGCTGAGGCGATTCCGGCTTGGGTGCGCGACTTCCGGCCTGATCCATTGTGGGAGCCGGTGCGGGCCTTGCGCTGGAGCCGCGATGATTTTCCACTGCTGGCGATGAGGGTGGAGCATCGCCATTGGGTCAAACAACTGGCCATTAGTCTGGATCTGGCGACGGTGGACAGTGCGCCGCCACCGAGCCTGGACGCTGGCGACTGCCGGTTTGGCCGCTGGCTGCATAGCCATGAAGGGCAACGGTACAATGCGATTGCAGCGTTTCAGGCGATGAACGCCATTCACCAGGTCTTGCATGACCTGGGGAAAACGCTGTTCGATCTGCATCGGGCTGGCCATACCGGACAAGCCCGCGCCCGCCTCCCGGAATTGCAGGACCTGAGTCGCCAGTTGCAGGAAAACTTGCAGGCCATCCTGACGGCCGTCGCCAGGCCCCAATGATCCCGCCGGAGCCAACCGCCATGACCCTTTCGCAACCCCGGATCGGCCTGTTTGCAACCTGTCTGGTGGATCTGTTCCGCCCGACGGTGGGTTTTGCCGCCGTCAAACTGCTGGAGGACGCGGGGTGCGTGGTCGAAGTCCCGGCGCAAACCTGCTGCGGCCAGCCCGCCTATAACTCTGGCGACCGCGCTACCGCCCAGGCGCTGGCCCGGCAGGTCATTGCTGCGTTTGAAGGGTTCGATTTTGTGGTTGCGCCATCGGGTTCCTGCGGCGGGATGATCCGGCAGCACTATCCCCCTCTGTTCGAGGACGATCCCGACTGGCGGGCGCGGGCCACCCGGCTCAGCGTCAAAACCTTTGAGCTGACGTCATTCCTGACCGATGTCCTGAAGGTGGAGCGGGTCGCCGCCCGTTATGCCGGGACGGCGACTTATCACGATGCCTGCTCCGGACTGCGGGAACTGGGCGTCAAGACCCAGCCGCGTCGGTTGCTGGCCACGGTCGAGGGTCTGGAACTGCGCGAACTGGAGGAGAGCGAAGTGTGCTGCGGTTTTGGCGGGACGTTCTGCGTCAAGTACCCGGAACTGTCCAACCGAATGGTCAGCGACAAAACCGCCCGCATTCTGGCCACCGGCGCGGATGTGGTGCTGGCCGGCGATCTGGGCTGCCTGCTGAACATTGCAGGCAAACTCCAGCGCAACGGCGCGGCGATCAAGGTCCGCCATGTTGCTGAAGTGCTGGCCGGCCTGACCGAAGCTCCAGCCATTGGCGAATCGGAAGGAAGCGGGTGATGCAAGTCACGACCCAGGCTTTCCAGCACAACGCCAGCGCCGCGTTGCAGAATCCGGCGCTGCAAAAGGCGCTGAAAAACATCAAGATTGGCTTTGTCCGCAAGCGGGCGGCGGCGGTCGCCAAATTGCCGGAGTTTGAGGCGTTGCGCGAGGCGGGCCGCGATCTGAAAAATCATGTTCTTGATCATCTGGATTTTTATCTGGAGCGGTTCGCGGCCAAGGTCACGGAACACGGGGGTCAGGTTCACTGGGCGCGGGACGCCGCCGAGGCCAATCAAATCGTGCTGGAGATCTGCCGGTCAGTAAACGCCCAGCGGGTAACCAAGGGCAAAAGCATGATCAGCGAAGAAATCGGCCTGAATGATTTCCTCGAAGCCCACGGCGTCCAGCCGGTGGAAACCGATCTGGGCGAGTACATCATCCAGTTGCGTCACGAACATCCCAGCCACATCATCGCCCCGGCGGTGCATCTGAACCGCGACCAGGTGGCCGATGCCTTTCAGGCCCATCACGCGCCTTATGGTTTCACTGAGCGGCGCGAGGAGCCGCGGGCGCTGCTGGATGAAGCCCGCCAGGTGTTGCGTCAGCAATTTTTACAGGCCGATGTCGGCGTTACCGGGGCCAATTTCTGCATCGCCGAAACCGGAACGACGGTCATCGTCACCAACGAAGGCAACGGCGATCTGACCCAGATTTTGCCCCGGGTCCATATCGCCCTGGCCAGTATTGAAAAGGTGGTTCCGACGCTGGAGGATGTCAGCCTGTTGCTGCGGTTGCTGGCGCGGTCCGCCACTGGTCAGGAGTTGTCGGTTTACACCACCTTTTCGACCGGGCCACGTCGCCCGGATGATCGGGATGGGCCGGCGCAGTTTCATGTCGTGCTGCTCGACAATGGTCGCAGCGGCATGATCGGCGGCGAGTTTCAGGACATGCTGCGCTGCATCCGCTGCGCCGCCTGCCTGAACCACTGTCCAGTCTACAGCGCAATTGGCGGCCATGCTTACGGCTGGGTCTATCCGGGGCCGATGGGATCAGTGCTGACCCCGCAACTGATCGGGATCGAGACCGCCGGTCCGTTGCCCAATGCTTCCACGTTCTGCGGGCGCTGTGAGGAGGTCTGCCCGGTGCAGATTCCCTTGCCAAAAATGATGCGGCATTGGCGGGAGCAGGAATTCGAGCGGCATCTGACCCCGGTCGCCGCCCGCTTCGGGCTGGGCGTATGGGCCTTCTTCGCCCGCCGACCCAGGCTATACCGGCAGGCGGCGAACCTGGCGAGCTGGCTGTTCCGGCGGCTGGCGGGCGGCAAGGGGCGGATCAGCAGCCTGCCGCTGGCGAAGGGCTGGACCGCCTGGCGCGATCTGCCGACCCCGCAAGGGCGAACATTTCAGCAGCAATGGGCGGCGCGGCGGGCGCATCGGTCATGAGTGAAGCGCGGGAGCAGATTCTGGCGACGATCCGGCGGGGGCTGAAACGCGGCCCGCTGCAAGGGGCGCGACGAGCGGAACTCGAAGCGCGGCTGGCGCAGCCGTCGCGTC
>JAJHPN010000243.1 GCA_020890855.1 Candidatus Contendibacter sp.
GTGTCGGCACCGACTGGTGCCGGTTTGGCACGCAGGATTCGACCGGCCTCGGCGTCAAACTGGAGAAGATGAGCTGGGGATCATGGACGCCGCACAAATTCAAAATGGCGGTTTCCGGTTGTCCGCGCAACTGCGCCGAAGCCACCATCAAGGATTTTGGCGTGGTCTGCGTCGATTCCGGTTACGAAATTCATGTGGGCGGCAATGGCGGCATCAAGATTCGCGGCACCGATTTGCTGTGCAAACTCGCGACCGAAGCGGAAGTGAAGGAGTACTGCTGTGCATTCATGCAGCTTTACCGCGAGGAAGGCCGCTATCTGGAACGCACCGCGCCATGGATCGAGCGGGTCGGTCTCAGCTATGTGAAATCGCGCATCGTCGAGGACGAAGAGAATCGCCAGGCGCTCTGCGCCCGTTTTCTCGAATCGCAACAATACGCCCAAATCGATCCCTGGGCGGAACGCGCCGGCGGACGAGTGGACGCCCATGAGTTCCAGCCTTTGCAACGAGTGGGTTGAGGAGTGGAGACCATCATGTACGACTGGCACGAAATCGGCGCGATCGACGATATTCCCCGCCTGGGTTCGCGCGTGGTGCAAACGCCGCACGGCGACGTGGCGGTTTTTCGCACCGCCGATGATCAGGTGTTTGCCTTGCGCGACCGCTGTCCGCACAAGGGCGGGCCGCTGTCGCAAGGCATCGTTCACGGTCATCGCATCACCTGTCCGCTGCACAACTGGGTGCTGGAGTTGGAAAGCGGTCAAGCGGTCGCGCCGGACGTGGGTTGCGCCACCCATTATCCGGTGCGGCTGGAAAGCGGTCGGCTTTGGCTGGGCTTGAACAATGTGGTCAGCTTGTCGACCGCAGCCCCTGCAACTGCTTGAAGGGGAGGGTAAAGCGATGAGCGGCGCTGGCGAAATGGTGCGCACCACCTGTCCCTACTGCGGAGTCGGTTGCGGCGTAAAGGTCACGATCGACGCCAACGATGGCGCGCGGGTGGCGGGCGACGAGACCCATCCGGCCAATTACGGGCGGCTCT
The DNA here is from genome assembly GCA_020890855.1 of Candidatus Contendibacter sp. Lineage (GTDB taxonomy): Bacteria > Pseudomonadota > Gammaproteobacteria > Competibacterales > Competibacteraceae > RXIV01. The sequence goes on from JAJHPN010000243.1 coordinate 1,040, forward strand.
GCTCGAAAGGCGCGGCGCTGGGTGAAACGCTGAGTCTCGATGATCGCCTGCTGTATCCCGAAATCGCTGGCCGGCGGGTATCGTGGGATGAGGCGATAACCACGGTGGCCGATGGCTTTTGCCGGGCGCTGCTGAAACACGGTCCCGGCGCGGTGGCCTTTTACGTTTCCGGGCAACTGCTGACCGAGGATTACTATGTCGCCAACAAGCTGATGAAGGGCTGTCTCGGTGGCGCCAACATCGACACCAATTCGCGGCTGTGCATGTCGTCTTCGGTGGCTGGCCACAAGCGGGCGTTCGGTACGGACACGGTGCCCGGTTGTTACGAGGATCTGGAAGAGGCCGATGTGGTGGTGCTGGTCGGTTCCAATCTGGCCTGGTGTCATCCGGTGCTGTATCAGCGCATCCTCGCCGCGCGCGAACGCCGCGGAGGCAAGCCATCGCTGGTGGTGATCGACCCGCGTCGCACCACCACCTGTGATGTCGCGGAAACGCATCTACCGCTCAAACCCGGTTCGGATACGGCCTTGTTCAACGGCTTGCTGGTGCATCTCTATCAGCAAAACCGCTTGGACCCCGAATTTCTGGAAAATCATGTCGCGGGGTTCTGGTCGGCCTATCGAACCGCAAAGGAAGTCGCGCCCAACGTGCCCGCCGTCGCGGTTCGCACCGGTTTGCCTGAAAGCGCCGTTGCCGAGTTTTATGGGCTGTGGGGTCGCACCCGCAAGGTGGTGACGGTGTATTCGCAGGGCGTCAACCAATCCGCTCACGGCAGCGACAAGGTCAACGCGATCATTAACTGTCATCTGGCGACCGGGCGGATCGGTCAGCCGGGCATGGGACCGTTTTCGGTCACCGGCCAGCCCAATGCAATGGGTGGGCGCGAGGTGGGCGGTTTGGCGAACCAACTGGCGGCGCACATGGATTTCGCGCCAGAGGATGTCGAACGCGTGCAGCGGTTTTGGCAAGCCCCCGCCATCGCCCAGAATCCCGGATTGAAAGCCGTCGATCTATTTAAAGCGGTCGCTGACGGGAAGATCAAAGCCTTATGGATCATGGGCACCAATCCGGTGGTCAGCATGCCCGACGCCGATCAGGTTCGGGAAGCCTTGCGGCGTTGTCCGCTGGTGGTGGTGTCCGATGCCGTGGCCGACACCGATACCCTGCGCTTGGCGCATGTCAAACTGCCGGCGCTGACCTGGGGCGAGAAGGACGGCACAGTGACCAACTCCGAACGACGGATTTCCCGCCAGCGAACCTTCCTGCCGCCGCCGGGCGAAGCGAAACCCGATT
>JAJHPN010000352.1 GCA_020890855.1 Candidatus Contendibacter sp.
CCACGATCTGGGCGTCGAAGGTTTCAGCAATCTCCCGGACATACGGATCGTGACTGGCCTGATCCGAGATCGCTTGCCGCCGTTCCGCCTGTTGCTGCTGGCGCCGCTTGTTAAGCGTTGCGGTCGTAACGCTGCCAAACTGGAACTTCAGATCAACCGGCTCCCCCAAATGCCGTTCCAAGGCAGATTTCAATCCATCTTTAACGTGCTGGCTCAACATGATTTCAAAGCGAGGTTCGAGCATCAGACAAAAATGGTTGCCTTCATGCTTCACCAGTTCACAATTTGAGGCCAAATCTTTTTCCCGGCTATTGAGCGCCATTTGTTTGACCAGCAAATCCCATTCTGAATCTGAAGCGGGTTGCGTCGAAACGGTAATTGGCGGTGGCGCAGCGTGCGGGATCGCGGTAATAGCCGGGACCGGCGCAGGTGCTGTTGTCGTCATCGCCGCCCCCTCGACCGTCGCCGGCCGGAAGCACAGCATCCGCAGCAGCGCCATTTCAAAACCGCCTCGCAAGTCGGGATTCAGCGGCAGGTCGCGCCGTCCCAGCAGGGCGATTTGATAAAACAGCTGCACGTCTTCCGGTGGTAATTGACCGGCCAGCCGGCGCAGCTCTTCGGGATCAGCCGCGCCATCGTCCGGCGCGGCGTCCGGCACGGCCTGAACCAGCGCCACCTGCTGCAATAAAGCCAGTAACTCGGCCAGCACCGCCGCATAATCGGGAGACAACGCATCCAGTTCCGCCACCCGCTGCAACAACAGCGACGCGTCATTGGCCGCCAGCGCATCGAGCAAACCGACCACCCGCCGCCGGTCAATGCTGCCCAGCATGGCGCTAACCGCCGCCGTTTCCACCGGGCCGCCGCTGAAGGCAATCGCCTGATCCAGGAGGCTCAGCGCATCGCGCATACTGCCGTCGCCAGCACGGGCCAGCAGACGCACTGCAGCGTCTTCACTGGCGATGCCCTCGCGCTCCAGCACCTGCTGCAAATAACCTGCGATCAAGGTGGTCGGCAAGCGTTTCAGATTGAACTGAAGGCAGCGCGACAGGACCGTGACCGGCAACTTTTGTGGATCAGTGGTCGCCAGCAGGAATTTGACATGCGGCGGCGGTTCTTCCAGCGTTTTTAACAGGGCGTTGAAACTGTTGCGGGAAAACATGTGAACTTCGTCGATCAGGTAGACCTTGAAGCGGCCCCGACTTGGCGCGTACTGCACGTTGTCCAGCAGTTCGCGGGTGTCATCCACCCCCGTGCGGGAAGCCGCGTCCACTTCGATTAAATCGACAAAGCGGCCAGCGTCAATCTCGCGGCAGGCCGAGCATTCGCCACAGGGTTTGGAAGAAATACCGGTTTCGCAATTGAGTGATTTGGCGAAGATCCGGGCGATCGTGGTTTTGCCGACCCCACGGGTGCCGGTGAACAGGAAGGCGTGATGGAGGCGTTGCTGATCGAGGGCGTTGGTCAGGGCGCGAACCACATGTTCCTGACCGGCCAATTCGTGGAAGGTGCGCGGCCGCCATTTGCGGGCCAGAACCTGATAGCTCATGCTGCCTCCAGACGGCGCGGCGAAGTGACGATCATTGAATAAAAGCGCAGAGGGTTCCAGTCATGGTCTGCATCACAGAATGGCCACTTTTCAAGGTATGATGAACGCCTGCCAGACGCCGTGATCGGTGGTAAAGCAACAGGCCGGGTTTTGCACCGGATTAACCGGTTGGACAGGAGCCTATGACCAGAACTTCTCATCGGGAAAGCCGCGTGGTCGCCATCGCCGCCGAACTGTTGTTCGGCCTGGTCGCCGACGTGGAGCGCTACCCGGAGTTCATCCCGTTGATGAGGGAGGCGCGGATCATTCAGCGGCATGATCGCGGCTACGAAACCGAACAGGTGCTGGCGCTGGGGCTGCTGCAACGGCGGTTCCGCACCCGCACCGAACTCGACCCGCCGCGCGTCATTACCGTGACTTCGGCAGACCGGATTTTCCGCCGCTTTGACATCCGCTGGGTCTTCACCCCAACGCTGGAAGGCCCGTGCCGAATCGATTTCGCCCTGGATTGTGAAGTGCGCTCGATCTGGCTCAAACCGATTAGCGACGTGCTGGTCGGGCCAATGGCGCTCACCATGGTCAACGCCTTCGTGCAGCGGGCCCGAAAAATCGCCTCGGCGCCGCCGCCCGACTCTCTCACCGGGTAATCACCACCTTCTGATACAACCCGCCGAAAAAGGTCTGCTTGTCGATGCGGGCCGGACGCACCGAAGCCGGCAGCCAGTCGGCAATTTCCTTGTTCCACAGATCCATCGCAAACGGCTCCAG
>JAJHPN010000153.1 GCA_020890855.1 Candidatus Contendibacter sp.
CCTGGCCCGCAACAGCATCAACAATAGAGGAACCGCCGATGATTCCTGTCCCGCTGAGCGGCCTGGACGATTTGCGCTATCGGAAAGAGTGCCGACCTGGTCGTTGGAGAACAACATGCGAAAAATACTAACTTTTTTGACTCTGCCACTCACCCTGTTGACTGCCTGTAGCAGCGACAGCGTTATCACTCACCGGCCAATCGCCGTCACCCTCCTCCATACGAACGACACCCACAGTCATCTGGAACCTTTTCCTGGCGACCACGAACTATCGACCGGCACCACCGGCCCTCAGCAGGGCGGCATCGCCCGCCGTAAGACGCTGATTGACCAAGCCCGCGCCAGCGAACCGTATGTATTGCTGCTTGATGCCGGAGACAACTTTCAGGGAACGATTTTCTACAATGCCTGGAAGGGTTCAGCCGAGGTCATGGCGCTGAATGCGCTTGGCTACGACGCCGTGACGCTGGGCAACCACGAATTCGACCTGGGGCCAGCCGAACTGGGGCGGGCGCTGCGTGGCGCACCGGTCACTATCACCGATGCTGCGCACCCCACCGAAAAACTGCACGCGCCGCTGATCGCCACCAACGTCGACGCCTCCCGCGAACCAGCGCTGGCTGGGCTATTCCACGCCAGTACGGTGCTGGAGCGCGGCGGCGAACCGTTCGGCATCCTGGGCATCGTCACCGAAGAGACGCCCACCGCCTCCAGCCCTGGCCCCAACCTGCGCTTCCTCGACTATGTCGCCAGCGTCCAGACGGAAGTCGACCGTCTGACTGAACAGGGAATCAACAAAATGATCCTGCTCTCCCACTATGGCTACACGGTCGATGTGGAAAAAGCGCCGCAACTGAAGGGCGTAGACATCATCATTTCCGGCCATGATCACGCGCTCCTGGGCGATCCGGCCATGATTGAAGCCGTCGCGCCCGGTCAAGGCGAACGGGTTAAAGGTCCCTATCCCACCGTAGTGACCGCCCGGGACGGCAATCCGGTGCTCGTGGTCAGCGCCTACGAATGGGGACGCTGGCTGGGTCAGATCAAGGTCAGTTTCGATGAGCGCGGCATCGTCAAAAGCTGGCAAAACCAGCCAATCTGGGTGCGGGGTTGTGAATTCGCTAACGGCGCAGTGGATTGCCGCCAACAGGTCGCCCCGGAAGCATCCACCCTCAAGGCCCAAGTCGCGGCTTACCGGGAGCCCGTGAACCGCTTCGCCGAGGTCAGCGTCGGTCAGGCCGGCATGTTCTTCGACGGCAATCGAGCGCCCGGCGTCCGCACTCAGGAAATGCCGCTGGGTAATCTGATAGCCGATGTCATTCTGGGGTCCGCGGCCCAATCGGACCATGCCGTTGCCGCCATTATCAGCGGCGGCGGCATCCGCGCCAGTCTTAATCAGGGCAAGGTTAGTTTCGAAAAGGCGCTGAGCGTGCTGCCGTTCAGCAACACAGTCATAGCGCTTGATCTGAAAGGCGAAATCCTGGTTGAGGCGCTGGATCATGGCGTTTCCAAACCGGCTGCCGGCGCTTTCCCCCAGGTCGCCGGCTTGAAACTCAGCTATTGCGCAACGCTGCCCTGCGCCGACGCGCTGCGAACCAATGGTCGCATCACCCGACTGACCATCAATGGCGATCCGGTGGATTTAGCCGCGACCTACCGAATCGCCATCAACAGTTTCATCGCCAACGGTGGCGATGGCTACTTCATGCTCAAGGAAGCCTGTGCTGGCGGCGCCTATTGCCGTGATACCGGCATCCTGGAGCTTGATTTGCTGGTTGAGGAATTTAAGACCCATTCACCCGTGACGCGAAGCATTGAAGGCCGGATTATCGAACAATAACCCGTTGTTCACTGAACATAATGCATCTCTTCGAATACTTTAGTTCAAAGTAGAACAGCTTAAAAAGCTGCCCCGTTAAAGTGGCAATTTGGGTTAAGATAATCTTCAATGCTTCCCGTCATGCTTGGACGTGCCAATGACGCCATCACCCGATTCCGGTTCACGGTCGCCGCCCACCACGCCAGAGGCGCTGGCCCAGGCGGAAACCCTGTGTCAGCAGCGTGGCGCGCGGCTGACCCAGCTGCGCCGGCGAGTGCTGGAAATCATCTGGAACAGTCCAACGCCCATCGGCGCTTACGCCATTCTTGAGGTGTTGCGCGGCGATGGTCGGGCCGGCGCGCCGCCCACGGTTTACCGGGCGCTGGACTTCCTGCTGGAGGAAGGGCTGATTCACCGGCTGGCTTCACTGAACGTATTTACCGGGTGTCGCCGACCGGGCCATGAACACGGTGGCCAGTTTCTGATCTGCCGGGACTGCGGCCAGGTGGAGGAACTCGACAGCCCGGCGGTGGAGAACCTGCTGCGCGCCGAGGCCAAAATTCGTGATTTCGAGATGCGGGCGCAGATGGTGGAAGTTTTAGGCCGCTGTCCCCATTGCCAGCGAGGATCGCCTGCGCATGTCGGCTGAACCGTTGCTGACCGTCGAAAACGTCAGCCTGACCCTTGGCGGTTATCTGATCCTGAACGATGTGAATCTCCAGGTGGCGTCCAGCGAGATCGTCGCTCTAATTGGCCCCAACGGCGCGGGCAAGTCCACCTTGGCGCGGATCGCGCTGGGTCTGATCCGTCCGGATCGCGGTCGGGTCTGGCGCAAACCGGGCTTGCGCCTCGGCTATATGCCGCAACGGCTGACGGTAGACGCCACCCTGCCGCTGACAGTGCAGCGCTTCGTCACCCTCAGCGCCCACGCGCGGCGTGCGCAGGTGCAAGCGGCGCTGGCCGAAGTGGGCGCAGCATCCATTATTGATGCGCCGGTGCAAGCGATTTCCGGCGGCGAGATGCAACGGGCGCTGCTGGCGCGGGCGTTGCTGCGCGAACCGGATTTGCTGGTGCTGGACGAGCCGGTTCAGGGCGTGGATGTCAACGGTCAGTATGAACTTTATGACCTGATCGGCAACCTGCGGCAACGGCGGGGGTGCGGGATTTTGATGGTGTCCCACGAGTTGCATCTGGTGATGGCGGCGACCGACCATGTGCTCTGTTTAAACCAGCATATCTGCTGTTCGGGACATCCCGATCATGTCGCCCGCGATCCAGCCTACCTGGCGCTGCTCGGTCGGGATGGCGCCCGGCGACTGGCGGTTTACCATCATCACCACGATCATCGCCACGACCTGCACGGCGGTGTGGTCGCAGGATTCCCCTCCTCTCCAGCGCCTGCTTCGCTGTCCGGTGAAGAGGAAATCAAGCCGCGGCCAACGGACGAAAGGGATGGATGACTTTCTGTTGCGCGCCCTGGCCGGCGGCCTGGGCGTGGCGCTGGCGGCCGGACCGCTGGGGACATTCGTGGTCTGGCGGCGGATGGCCTACTTCGGCGACGCCCTGGCGCATTCCGCGTTATTGGGCGTGGTGCTGGGCGTGGTGCTGGACATCGACCCCCAATTGGGGGTCATCGCAACCTGCCTGCTGCTGGCGTTGGCGCTGGCGCTGCTGCAACGGCAACGCCGGTTGGCCACCGACACCCTGCTCGGCATTTTTGCCCATGCCGCCCTGTCATTAGGGCTGGTGGCGCTCGCCTTTCTGGAAACGGTGCGGGTCGATTTGGTCGCCTACCTGTTCGGCGACATTCTGGCGATCAGCACCAATGATCTTTACTGGATTTGGGGCGGCAACCTGCTGGCGCTGGCGGCGTTGACCCTGATTTGGCGACCGCTGCTGGCGGCAACCGTTCACGAAGAACTGGCGCTGGTGGAAGGAGCGCCGGTATTCCTCGCACGGCTGGCTTTCATCCTGCTCATCGCGATTGTGGTTGCGGTCGCGATGAAAGTGGTGGGCATTCTGCTGATTACTTCGCTGCTGATCATTCCGGCGGCGGCGGCGCGGCGGTTCGCCCGCTCGCCCGAGGGGATGGCGGCGCTGGCCGGCGTCCTGGGCTGCGCCGCGATTGGCGCGGGCTTGTGGGCTTCGCTGCGCTGGGATACGCCAGCCGGCCCTTCAGTCGTCGTGGCCGCAACCGCGCTGTTTGCGCTCGGTCAGCTCATTCCCGGCCGCATTCGGCGCTGATGAAGGAAAGCTGTTGCCATAATGGGCATTGTGAATCGCCCAAAGTGCAATAAAACCCGTTAAGGGTTGCCTCTCGACAATCATGACTGCGCCAGCAGCAATTCGGTGCAGAGCCTTAAAACTTTCTCCGGCCTCAATCCATGAAAACAGTCACGCTCGGCATAAGGACGGCGTTGCGAATGACAGGAACAGGCGGCGACGTCTTCACAGGCAATGCGGAATTTTTCACTGGCGTGTCCATATTTTTCATGATCGGTTGGCCCGAAAATCCCCACTGTCGGGACACCCAGTTCAAAGCCCAAGTGCATGATAGCGCTATCATTAGCTAACACCAGAGCGGCTTTGGCAAGCAATGCGGCGGTTTCGGGCAGGGTGGTTTCTCCGCATAACACCACAGCGTCCGCCAACCCCTGACCGACCGCCTCGGCAATCGGCCGCTCATTGCCGGCTCCAATCAGCAGCACCTTTTTTCCCATTCCCTCCGCTAATGGCCGGATGACCTCTTGAAAGTGAGTCGCCGGCCAGCGCTTTTTCGCACTGGCTGCGCCCGGCGCCGCCATGATCCAGCCCTCGGTTTCAGCGATGCCCCTGTTCTGCAATGCCGCCAGACTGGATTGCTCATCAGTCGCGTCAAAAAACTGGAAAGGTGGCGGATTCGGAACGCCAAGGCCCATCATTTCCAAAATCTCCTGATGACGTTCTCTCATATTGGTTTTGCGGAACCGGCGAATGAACGGACTATGCTTCTTGCAAGACAGCAACGCTGGAATCGGGGTGTTTCGCAGATCGACAATACAGTCATAGTGATTTCTTTTTAGAGCTTGGAGCAGCTTCCATTTAGCGATAAAGCCGGTTTTTTTATGATAGGCGACAAGCTGATGAATATGCGGACTTTTCTCAAGAATCGGATAGGCTTTTGGCCCCACCAGCACGGTAATTCTGGCGTCTGGAAATTGAACGGCCAAAGCCATGATTACTGGGGTGGTCATAATGACATCGCCAATATTACTGAGCGTAATGACTAAAATATTCTTCATATCTTGTTTGATCCGGTCAAAAAATGAATACGATTTATGCCGTGTTGCGGCAACCAGCGCATTGGATTTAGGGTGTTTATTCTAATTGAAATGATTAAGGTTGCGGACAGTAGTGGATTCGGGCCACAGCCCGGCCAGTCGGATGTGCCGCGCCACGATGGCAACCCATGGTTCAGCAAGGCGTTACGTCCACTACCGGAGAACTGCGCACCAGGGCCAAGAACGCCCGGAACTCACCAACAAGGAGCGTTGTTCGCGGGATTTGCACAGGAGTAATGAGTGATGACGTACCGACATTTGCAAAAACGGTTGCGCGAGGCCCGCAAACTGGAAGACACCATAACCCTGGCTAATCAAATCTGGCTGGCGGGGTTGGGAGCGCTGGCCCGCGCCCAGCAGGAAGGTCCTGCCTACTTTGATCAACTGGTCCAATGCGGCGAAATAATGGAGACCATTGAAAAAGATGATGGTCTGCGCGACCTCAAACAACTGGCTCGACGGGTTCTTGCGAACGCCCATCACAACCGGCCTGCTTCGCCCACCCCGGAGGAAATTCGCAGCCTGGCCGAGACGATCCAGAATTTTGACCTGCACCTGATGGAACTGGAGATTCGCTGAACCAGGACCACCCGACTAACGCAAGCTATCGGGCGGATCTTCCGCCCGCGCCCGTTCCTACAATTCGCGCAACGCCCGCCACGGCGGTTGATTCAGCGCCGACCGAGCGCCGATCAATCCGGCCAAACCCACGCCGACGACCCCGATCCCACCACCCAGCACCCAGAGCCACGGGTCAGGGTGATAGGGAAAATCAAAGACATGGGTGGCAAGAACATAGCCGATCAAGGTCGCCGCGCCAGCGGCCAGCACCCCGGCCAACAATCCCAGCGTAGCAAATTCCGCCAGCAGACTGCGCCGCACTACCGCCCGCGAGGCGCCCAAGGTTCGCAACACCGCGCTTTCAAACCGCCGCTCGTCCTGCGTCGCCTGAATCGCTGCGTACAGCACCACCAACCCCGCCGCTACGGTAAACAGGAACACATATTCGACGGCGACGATCACCCGATCCACAATCTCGCGCACCTTGTCGATCAGCGCCTCCACATCCAGCACCGTCACTGACGGGTATTGCCGCACCAGTTCGGCTAACAGCGATTTCTGACCGGGCGGCAAATGAAAACTGGTGATCCAGGCCGCCGGATAACCATCCAGCACCCCCGACGGAAACAGCACGAAGAAATTGGCCCGAAACGAGTCCCACTCGACGCTACGCAGACTGGCGACCTTGGCTTCCAGCGCCTGTCCGGCGATCTGGAAGCGCAAAGTGTCGTTCATGGCGATACCCAAATCCTTGGCCAATTCCTTCTCTACCGAAGCGATGCTTTGACCACGCTGCTCGGCATTCCACCAGCGCCCGGCGACAATCCGGTTATCGTCCTGCAAGCGGTCGGTCCACGACAGGTTGAATTCCCGCTCCACCAGACGCTTGGCCCGGGGATTCTCATAATCATTCGGCCCGACCGCCCGATCATTGATCGCGGTCAGCCGCCCACGCACCATCGGAAACAGGTCAATATCGCCCAGACCGCGCGCGCCGAGGAAGGTTTTAATCCCGGCGACTTCGTGCGGCTGGATATTGATCAGAAAATGATTGGGCGCATCCGCCGGCAGACTGGCCCGCCAACTGCTTAACAAATCGGTTCGCACCAGAGTCAGCATCAGCAGCGCCATCAAGCCCAGCCCAAGCGCCACAACTTGCGCTGCGCTGCCGGAGCCGCGCCGGGCGATGTTGGCCAACCCAAACCGCCAGGCCACGCCAACCTGGCCGCGCAGCAGGTTCAGCGCCTTCACCAGTCCCCACGCGCCCAGCGCCAGGACCGCTACCGTTCCTGCGACCCCGGCGCAGACGTACAGCGCCAGTCGCCCCTCGCCCGCCTGCCAGACCAGCAGCCCCATGGTCGCCAGCACGGCGGGACCGTACAGCGCCAGCAACCGGGAATTGACCGGACCGAGATCGCGGCGCAGCACCCGCAACGGCGGCACTTCCCGCAACCGCAATAGCGGCGGCAAGCCAAAACCGAGCAGGGTCACGAAGCCGGTCGCCAGCGCTGGCAGCGCCGGTCGCCACGACGGCGGCGGCAGTTCAGCATGGCTGACCAGTTGACCGATGAGTCCACTCAGACCGTATTGACCGAGATAACCGGCCATCAGGCCGGCCGCCCCGGCCAGCGCCGCCAGCGCCAGCAGTTCGAGCGCGAACAGTCGGATGATCAACGGCTGAGTCGCGCCGACGCAGCGCAGGATCGCCACGCTGTCCCAGTGACGGGCGGCAAAGCGGCGGGCGGCGATGGCGACCCCCACCCCGGCTAAAATAACGCTGACCAGCGCCGCCAGATTCAGAAAGCGTTGCGCCCGTTCCAGCGCCGCCCGCAATTCCGCGCGGGCGTCGCGCACGCCTTGCAGCTTCTCGCCGGTCTTCAGCCGGGGCGTCGCCCAGCTCTTGAACGCCGCCAGCGGCGCTGGCGCTCCGGCCAGCAACAGCCGATGTTCAACCCGGCTGCCACGTTGCACCAGGCCGGTTGAAGGCATATCCGCCAGATTCAGCAACAGTCGTGGGGCAAGACTGAACAGATCGCCGGCCCGATCCGGTTCGTAGGTCAGCACCTGAGCAATACGGAAGCGGCGGGAACCGAAATCCACCTCATCGCCTACTTCGAGTTTCAGGATTTGCAGCAGCCGTTCATCCAGCCAGATCTCGCCGGAATTGGGAATCGTCATCACCGTCCGGGGCAGAGCAAACGGCCGGTCGCTGACCTGCAATGCGCCGCGCAACGGATAGCCGGGACCCACCGCTTTCACCTCAGCCAGTTGGGTGATCTCACCGGCCACTACGACGCTGCGGAAATTCAGGGTCGCGGCGGTCTGCAAACCCTGCCGCTGCGCTTCCTCAATCAGGATCGGTTGCAGCGGGTCCGGCGCGCTCACCACCAGATCGGCGCCCAGCAGTTCACTGGCCTTACGCTCCATCGCCTGCTGAATCCGGTCAGTGAAAAAGCCGACGGCAGCGACGCTGGCCACCGCGATCAGCAGCGCCGCCGCCAGCACCTGCAATTCGCCGGATCGCCAGTCGCGGCGCAAGGCGCGCAACGCCATGCGGCTCACGTTACGCCAGGTTGGCGATATCATGGAGTGCGTCAAGACAGCTTCTGCCTCAATCAAGTGGATTGCCGGCGCAATGGATTGCCGGTTTAAATTTACCGGTTTAAAGCTGGTCGGACGCGAATTCAGCCAGTCGCGATCGCTCGCCGCGCCGCAGGGTGACATGGCCGCCGTGCGGCCAGCCCTTGAACCGGTCCACCACATAAGTCAGGCCGGAAGTGGTCTCGGAGAGATAGGGCGTATCGATCTGAGCGATGTTGCCCAGGCAAATGACCTTGGTGCCGGGACCGGCGCGGGTAATCAGGGTTTTCATCTGCTTCGAGGTCAGATTTTGCGCCTCGTCAATGATCAGGTACTTGCTCTGAAAAGTGCGGCCCCGCATGAAATTCAGCGAGCGGATCTTGATCTTGCTGCTTAACAAATCGGTGGTTGCGGCCCGGCCCCATTCGCCGCCCTGCTGCGGGACCAGCAACACTTCCAGATTATCCATCAGCGCCCCCATCCACGGCGTCATCTTCTCCTCTTCAGTTCCCGGCAAAAAGCCAATATCCTCGCCGACCGGCACGGTGACGCGCGTCATGATGATTTCCCGGTAATTCTTGGTGTCGAGGGTTTGCACCAGTCCGGCGGCCAGCGCTAACAACGTCTTGCCGGTTCCCGCCGCACCCAGCAGCGACACAAAATCAATGTCCGGGTCCAGCAGCAGATTCAGGGCAAAATTCTGCTCCCGGTTGCGGGCGACGACGCCCCACACCGCATGGTTGGCTGTGGTGTAATCCTTGAGGATTTCGATGACCGCTTCCGCGCCGCGCAACTGCCGGACGATGAACACCGCCTCGCTGTCGGCCTGAAACAAGCCTTGATTCGGATGCCAGTGCATCAGATCCGGGCCGCGCACCCGATAAAAAGTCCGACCGCGATCCTGCCAGGAGTCCAGTTCCTTGCCGTGGCTATCCCAGAAATCGGCGGGCAGTTCCCGGGCGCCGCTGTAGAGCAGCTTCACGTCATCCAGCGCCTGATCGTGGTAATAATCCTCGGCGTGAAT
>JAJHPN010000191.1 GCA_020890855.1 Candidatus Contendibacter sp.
GTTGCGCTTCTGGTCGAGAAACCGCACTACCCGCAATTTTTTGAACAGCAGCGAACGGCTCTCAGTAAATACCGCCTCGCCGTCCTTGAATTTTTCCTTGATGGCAATCGGGCCGACCTGACGGCAAGCGATGGACGAATCCGAAGTGTCTTCGGCCAAGCCCAGACCGCCCTTGACGCCGCCGGTGCGCGAGCGGCTGACGTAACACGTTACCCCGTCAATCTTGGGATCGTCGAAAGCTTCAATCACGATTTTATGATTCGGTCCCAGCCACTGGAACGCCGTATCCACACTGCCAATTTCCTGGGCGTCAGCCGTGAGAGCGATGCTGAGCAGCCCTCCCCACCACCACCAATGTTTCTTGATCATCAAACGCGCTCCGGTCGTTTCAACGCTGCTGTCCATCGCCCGCAAGACCCGATGAAAGCTGGTTCTGTAGCTTGAAACGCATGGACAGGTCAACCGCCCGCACGTCCTTGGTCAGCCCGCCGATGGAAATGTAATCGACGCCAGTAGCGGCAATTTGGCGCACGGTATTGAAATTGACGTTGCCTGAGGCCTCCAGTTTGACCTGATGCTTGGCGATCTTCACCGCCTCGACCATCGCCGCCACATCAAAATTATCCAGCATCACGATGTCAGGTCGAGCAACCAGCGCTTCTTGCAGTTCAGCCAGACTTTCCACTTCCACTTCTATCGTCACGCCGGGATGGCGTTGGCGGGCCGCAACAATGGCGTTGTGGATTGATCCTGCGGCCATGATGTGATTTTCCTTGATCAGCACGGCATCAAACAGGCCAATGCGATGGTTCTGGCACCCGCCGCAGCGTACTGCGTACTTCTGGGCCAGCCGCAGACCAGGAAGCGTCTTGCGAGTGTCGAGAATGGTCGCGCCGGACCCGGCGACCTCGTCGGCAAAGCGGCGGGCCAAGGTGGCGACTCCAGATAACAGTTGCAGAAAATTCAGTGCGGTGCGCTCGCCAGTTAATAAGGGACGGGCGGGGCCGCGCAAGGTGCAGAGCAACTGATCCGGGGCGATACGGTCGCCATCAGCCGCCTGCCATCCAATGCTGATGCGCGGGTCGAGTTGCTGGAAAACGGCATCGAACCAGGCGGCGCCGCACAACACCGCATTTTCACGGCTGATGACAGTGGCTTCGGCCAGGGTGGACTCCGGGATCAGGGCAGCGGTTAGATCGCCGCTGCCGATGTCCTCGACGAGCGCCAAGGCGACCGTCAGGTTGGGATCGGGCGGGGTCATAATGGTTCCTTAAAGGTGGAATGATGGATGCACTATATTAGAAATCCACAGCGCAGGAATCCAGATTGAATGCTGAAACCGCAGCCGTTGATCGCCGGGTCAGCCTAAAACCGGCATCATCGTTTCCAGAAAGGTAAAATAAGTGGCAAAGCAATGACTCAACCATCATAGGGGATCGGATGACCTGGACACTGCTGCCTGAAATGCCGGAATTTGGCGAACCGGCTCCCGCTGCGATGAACAATCCAGCGCCAAAGATCGATTTTTCCTGGGACGACGCCCGCGCTGAACTGGCGGGATTACCTGACGGTGGTTTGAACATCGCGTTTGAAGCGGTGGATCGCTGGGTGGCGGCGGGTTGGGGCGAGCAAATAGCACTGCGCTGGCTGGGTAAAAACGGCGACCGGCGCGAGTTCAGCTACGCCGATTTAGCCCGACTGAGTAACTGCTTTGCCAACCTGCTGGAGCGGTTAGGCGTCGGTCGGGGCGATCGGGTCTGCATTCTGGCCGGGCGGATTCCCGAGTTGTATATCGCCGCTTTGGGAACGTTGAAAGCCGGCGCAATCTTCTGCCCGCTGTTTTCCGCCTTCGGTCCAGATCCGGTGCGAGTGCGGCTGGTCAAGAGCCAGGCGCGGGTGCTGGTCACGACAGCGCTGCTGTATGAACGCAAGGTGCGGGCGCAGCGCGATGTGCTTCCCGATCTGCAACATGTTTTACTGACGGATGGCGGCGGCGAATCCGGCGCTCTCTCCTTTCATACCCTGCTGACAGCGGAAGTGGCGGATCGCGCCCTTCCCGCAACCCGGGCCGAAGACATGGCGCTGCTGCATTTCACCAGCGGCGCTACCGGGACGCCCAAAGGCGCGGTGCATGTTCATGACGCAGTGGTGGCCCATCGCCTTACCGGGCGGCTGGCGCTGGACTTGCGGCCCGGCGATGTCTATTGGTGCACCGCCGATCCGGGCTGGGTGACCGGAGTATCCTACGGCATCATCGCTCCGTTGGCGAACCGGGCGACTCTGGTGGTGGATGAAGCCGAATTCGACGC
>JAJHPN010000427.1 GCA_020890855.1 Candidatus Contendibacter sp.
AATAAAGTCACGGAAGTCGGAGCGCCCTGATAAACATCCGGCAGCCACATGTGGAATGGCACCGCGCCCAGCTTGAACGATAATCCGACCACCAGAAACACCAACCCGAACACCAGCACCAGGTTATCAGCGCCCTGCTTGCTCACCGCATCCGCCACAACCTGCAAATCGACGCTGCCCGTCGCGCCATAAATCATCGAGATGCCATACAACAACATCCCGGACGCCAGCGAACCCAGCACGAAATACTTCATCGCGGCTTCAGAAGCGATTGGCGAATCGCGATCAGTCGCCACCAACGCATACAGTGACAGCGATAGCAATTCCAAACCCAGATACACGCTAAGCAGGCTATGGGCGGACACCATGACCATCATCCCCAACACCCCAAACAGGCCTAGCACGTAGTACTCGCCCTTGAACAGATCGCGGCGGCGCAAGTAGTCCCGCGAGTAGAGAAATACAGCGGCGCAGGCCAGATAGATGAACAACTTGAGCAGATCGCCCATCGCATCCTTGATGTAGTGACCAAACATCGTGGTCACTGGCGCGTGGGCGTAAGTCGCCAGCGTCAGCAGCGCCGCGCCCAGCAGGGTCAGTTGCGCCAGCCCGTAGGTAATGTGCCGCTGCCGCTGCTCCAGGAACACGTCTACAACCAGCACCAGACAGGTCATGGTCAGCACGAACAGTTCCGGCAGTACCGGCATGAAATCAGGGGCGACGAAGTTCATGGGTGAGTCCCTATTCTTTGATTCTGCTCTGCAACGGGTGCTTTCACAGCTTGGTCACGGTGATGTGCTGCAACAGATTATCCACCGAAACGTGCATGACGGAGGTCAGCGGGTCGGGCCAGACGCCCAGCAGCAGCACCGCCGCCGCCAGCAAACTCAGCATGATGATTTCACGGGCATTCACATCTTCCAGCGCCGCGACGTGACTGTTGCCAATGTCGCCGAAAATTACCCGCTTGATCAGCCACAAAGTGTAAGCCGCGCCAAGCATCAGGGTAGTCGCCGCCAGGAACGCCAGCCAGAAACTGGCTCTGAAACTGCTCAGGATCACCATAAATTCGCCAATGAACCCGGACGTGCCAGGCAAACCCGCATTCGCCATCCCGAACAACACCATGAATGCGGCGAAAACTGGCATCGTATTCACCACCCCGCCATAATCCTTAATTTGACGGGAATGCATACGGTCATACAACACGCCGACACACAGGAACATCGCTCCGGAAATAAAACCATGCGACACCATTTGCATCATGCCGCCTTCAATGCCCAGCGTCGCGCCACTCAGGCTGCCGGTATGGCGATAAATGCTGAAGACAATAAAGAAGCCCAAGGTGACAAAACCCATGTGGGCAATCGAAGAGTAGGCGATTAATTTCTTCATATCCTGCTGAATCAGCGCCACCAGGCTGATATAAACCACCGCCACCAGCGACATGGTGATAATCACCCAGTCCAGCAGACTGGCTGCGTCCGGCGTAATCGGCAGGGCGAACCGCAAGAAGCCATAACCACCGATTTTCAGGGTAATGGCGGCCAGAATCACCGAGCCCCCGGTAGGCGCTTCCACATGGGCGTCCGGCAACCAAGTATGCACCGGCCACATGGGCACCTTGACCGCAAAGCCCAGCAGGAAGGCCAGGAAAATCAGCACCTGTTCATTCAGACTCAGCGGCAGTCGGTGGAAATCCAGAATCTCAAAGCTATTGGATTGGCTGTACATGTAGATCAGCGCGATCAGCATGAACACTGAGCCGAGAAAAGTGTACAGGAAAAACTTGAGGGTGGCGTAAACCCGGCGCGGCCCGCCCCAGATGCCGATGATGAGAAACATTGGGATCAGCATCGCCTCGAAAAACACATAAAACAGCATGGCGTCCAGCGCGGCGAACACGCCAATCATCAACCCTTCCATAATCAGGAACGCAGCCATGTACTGAGCGATCCGGTACTGAATCACTTCCCAGCCAGCAATCACGACCACCACGGTCATAAATGCGGTGAGCAGAATCAGCGGCATGGAGAAACCGTCCACACCCAGATGGTAATTGACGCTGAACGCCGGAATCCAGGGCAGGAATTCCTGAAACTGCATCGCCGCTGTCGTTGGATCGAACAGCGTAAAGAGCGGGACACTGAACAGGAAGGTCAGGATCGCCACGGTCAGGGCCAGCGCCTTGGCGCGTCCGGGGCTATCGTCACCCACAAACAGCACCGCAACGCCGCCAAGAATCGGGAACCAGATGGCAAGACTCAGCAAGGGCAGTTCCGACAGCATGGTTTTTCTTCTTCCAGGTTAGCGGGCAACGAACCAGGTCAGCAGGATCAACAAACCGATGATCATCGCAAACGCATAGGTATACAGATAGCCGGTCTGTACATGTCGGGCCACAGCGGCAAACCAGCCTACCAGTCGCGCCGCGCCATTCACCATCAGACCGTCAATCAAACCGGCATCGCCGTATTTCCACAGCGCAGTCCCCAAATTCCGGCACCCGCGCATAAACACCGTTTGATAAATCTCATCGAACAGGTACTTGCGAATCATCACATCATACAACCCGGCGAAACGCTGCTGAATCTGATCCGGCAAATCCGGTCGCATCATGTACAGATAATAAGCTGAGCCAAATCCAGCCAGCACCAGCATGAACGGCAATCCCAGCAAACCATGAAGCGCAAAGCTCATCGCATCATGAAAATGCGCAGCGATATGCTCCAAAACATTATGGCTGGGCGCAACCTGAATTGCGCTTTCAAACACACCGCCAAACAACAACGGTTTAATCGTCATCGCCCCAATCACCACCGATGGAATCGCTAGCAGAATCAATGGGACTGTGACTACAGCCGGCGTTTCATGCAAATGTTCCTGGGTATGGTGATCCATTCGCTCCTTGCCGTGAAATACCAGAAAATACAGCCGGAATGAATAGAGCGAGGTAATGAACACACCGAGAACGACCGCGAAATAGGCAAAGCCGGCACCGGGAATCTGTGAATAGTGCACCGCCTCTAAAATACTGTCCTTGGAGTAGAAACCGGCGAAGCCCGGAGTGCCAATCAGCGCCAGAGTGCCCAGCAGAAATGTGATCCAAGTGATCGGCATATACTTCCACAGCCCGCCCATCTTGCGGATATCCTGCTCATGGTGCATGGCGATGATCACCGAACCGGCGCCCAAGAACAGCAGGGCTTTAAAAAAGGCGTGGGTCATCAAATGAAAAATGGCGGCGGAATAGGCAGATACACCCAAAGCAACCGTCATATAGCCCAATTGCGAGAGCGTTGAATACGCCACAACCCGCTTGATGTCATTCTGGACAATACCGAGGAAACCCATAAACAACGCCGTAATGGAGCCAATGATCAGCACAAAACTCAGCGCAGTTTCTGACAACTCAAACAACGGCGACATGCGGGCGACCATGAAAATACCGGCAGTCACCATTGTCGCAGCGTGGATCAGCGCCGAGATGGGAGTAGGACCTTCCATTGAATCCGGCAGCCAGACATGTAATGGAACCTGGGCCGATTTACCCATTGCGCCAATGAATAGCAGGATGCAAATCACCGTCATCAGCGACCAATCCATGCCTGGAATAATTTGCATGGTCATGTCAGCCATCAACGGCGCGGCGGCAAACACATCGGCATAATCAATACTGTTGAACGCCATGAGCACCGCGGCAATGCCGAGCAAAAAACCGAAATCACCCACCCGATTGACCAGAAACGCCTTCATGCTGGCGAAAATCGCACTTTCGCGCTTATACCAGAAGCCGATCAGCAGGTAGGACACTAATCCCACGCCTTCCCAGCCAAAAAACAATTGCAGAAAATTATTGGCCATCACCAGCATCAGCATGGCGAACGTGAACAAGGCGATGTAGCTAAAGAAGCGCTGGTAACCATCATCGTCGTGCATATAGCCGATGGTGTAGATATGCACCATCAACGACACAAAGGTGACCGTGCTGATCATCACCGCCGTCAGGTTATCCACCAGAAAACCAATCTCCAGGCGAATTCCCTCAACGACCATCCAGGTATAAACCGATCCGTTATAGGGTTCCGCACCATCCAGAACATGATGGCGAAGAACAATCAGCGACAGCAAAAAGGAAATCGCCACGCCGATAATGGCAACCCAATGTGCGCCAGACCGGCCAATCTTGCGTCCAAACAAACCAGCGATAAGAGCGCCGATCAAGGGCGCAAGCACAATACTAAGGTAGACGTTTTGCATGTGCGGCTAACCCTTCAGCGTGTCAAGGTCGGCGACGTTGATGGTGCGGCGATTACGAAACAGCACCACCAGGATGGCCAGGCCGATGGCTGATTCAGCCGCCGCCACGGTCAGAATGAAAAAGACGAACACTTGCCCGATGGTGTCGCCAAGGAATTGCGAGAAAGCGATGAAATTGAAGTTCACCGCCAGCAGCATCAACTCAATGGACATTAGCAGAATGATGACATTTTTCCGATTCAGAAAGATGCCGGCTACGCTGAGACAAAAGAGGATCGCTCCCAGCACCAGATAATCAGTCAGCGCGATCATCTATCCCTCGCTCTTAATTTTTGGTTCGTGTGTTTGTTTCAATTTCCGCCCACCTGTTAGAACAGCAGTCGGGAAAAGCTATTTCTTTTTTTCCGGGGCCATTCGCACCAACCGCACCCGGTCATCCCGCGATACCCGCACCTGCTGGCCCGGATTCTGGGATTTGACGCCCTCCCCTTCCCGCCGCCGCATAGTCAGCGAAATTGCGGCGACAATCGCTACCAGCAGAATCACCGAGGCGATCTCAAATGGATAAACATAGAACGTATACAGAACACTGCCCAGTTCCTTGGTGTTGCTGTAATCAGCGGCATGCGCCACCAAGTTGTATTGATCCGTATCGAAATAGCCGGAGCTGACCACCAGGCCCATTTCGATCATGATGAGCAGCGCTACAGTCGCTCCAATCGGCAGGTATTTGATGAAACCCTCCCGCACCGGATCGACATTCTGATCTAGCATCATCACGACGAACAGGAACAGCACCATAACCGCGCCGACATAAACCAGCACCAAGACAATCGCCAGGAACTCGGCTTCAATCAGCAGCCACAACGCGGCGCTAGTGAAAAACGCCAGCACCAGAAACAAGGCGGCGTGAACGGCGTTACGCACAGTGATCACCCGAACTGCGGCAAAAATCAGGATGAGGGCGAAGATGTAGAACAGAAACTTTTCAAATCCCATGAGCGGCGACCTGTCTTCTTTTCTTTAGGCAATGACGAGGCGGTTACCGATAAGCCGCATCAGCGGCCCGGTCAGCAGCAATTTGCGCTTCGCAACGATCACCATGAGCAAGCAGTTTTTCCTTGGTCATGATGTGTTCGCCACGCTTCTCAAAGTGATAATCAAATGTCCGCGTCTCAACAATGGAATCCACCGGACAAGCTTCTTCACAAAATCCGCAGAAGATGCACTTGAATAGATCAATGTCATAGCGGGTCGTGCGGCGAGTGCCATCATCGCGCTGTTCGGATTCGATGGTGATCGCCAGCGCCGGACAAACCGCCTCACAAAGCTTGCAAGCGATACAACGCTCCTCGCCATTCGGGTAACGGCGCAAGGCGTGTAATCCACGAAACCGGGGCGACAGCGGAGTGCGCTCTTCAGGAAATTGCACGGTGATTTTCTTGGCGAACAAATAACGGCCGGTGATCCGCAAGCCAAGCAGCAGTTCCCACAACATGAAACTCTTGAGATAGAACCGCAGGGCGTTCAGGGTCTTCATCGCTATTCTCCGCTCAATCGAACCACGGGCCAACATGCGCCAATACGCCCAGACCAATCACCAACAGCCAGACCAGCGTGACCGGGATAAAAACCTTCCAGCCCAAGCGCATGATCTGATCGTAGCGATAGCGCGGAAAGGTAGCGCGGAACCACAGGAAAAACAGCAGCAGGAACGAGATCTTCAGGACCAGCCACGCGACGCCAGGGACAAAGGCGAATAGCTCGCCCAGCAACGGAATCCCCTCAAAAGGCGATAACCAGCCACCCAAAAACAGCGTCGAAGCTAATGCTGACACCAGAATCATGTTGGCGTATTCGGCTAAAAAGAATACGGCGAAAGCCATGCCGGAATAATCCACATGGAAACCGGCGACAATTTCCGATTCGCCTTCAGCTACGTCAAAAGGAGCGCGATTGGTTTCAGCAACCCCGGAAATGAAATACACCACAAACAGCGGTAATAGCGGCAGCCAGAACCAGTGCAGCAAACTGCCCTGTTGCGCCAGTACGATCTGATTCAGATTCAGACTGCCGGCGGCCATCAATACCCCCACCAAGGCAAAACCCATCGCAATCTCGTAGGAAACGATTTGCGCCGCCGATCGCATAGCGCCAAGAAAAGCGTACTTCGAGTTTGACGACCACCCAGCGATGATCACACCGTAGACACCCAGTGAAGTCAGCGCTAGCAGATACAACAGGCCGGCATCCAAGTGTGAAATCATCATGCCGTCGCCAAAGGGCACCACCGCCCAGGCCGCCAGCGCCGGCGCGAAAGACAGCATCGGCGCCAGAACGAACAGAAAGCGGCTGGCTCGAGTCGGGATGATAATTTCCTTGAACATCAACTTCACGGCGTCGGCGATGGGTTGCAACAACCCTTTCGGCCCCACCCGGTTTGGACCAATGCGGACCTGCATATAACCAATGACCTTGCGCTCGGCCAAGGTCAGATACGCCACGCCCAGCAATAAGGGCATCAGCAGAACAACGATTTTTAACAAAATGATGAGGACTGTCAGCAGCGTTTCCATAATTCCAGGTTCCTTGCCGTTAGCCGATGACCACAGGCCCGACCGTCGGGCCGAGCGCGATACTCGCGTTCAACCCTGCCGGAATCCAGGCGCAACCTTTGGAGATGCTGTCATCCAGCACCAGCGGCAAATCGACCGCCACGCCATTCTGGCGCACCTGCACCTGCTCCCGCCCAACGACGCCCAACTCGGCGGCGACCTCGGAATGCAGCCGCACCTCGGCCGGTCGCGCCAGCGGACTCTGTTGCAACGAACGGGCGCGGCGAACCAATGCATCCACCGCGTAGATTGGCACATCCGCCATCCGCAACAGTCCATCGAAATGAAAGGGTTTCAGCGGGCTGCCTACACCCAGCGTGTTGTCCGGCGCGACCTGAGCACAGGCGCTTTGCACTTCCGCCAGCACCTCTTCGGAACTGGTGTAGTCGAAACCACCGACTCCGCACAGATTGCCCAACACCCGCAACACCTTCCAGGCTGGCCGCGCTTCGCCAACCGGCTTGCTGGCGCCCTGGAAACTCTGCCAGCGGCCCTCGGCGTTGACGTAGGAGCCTGAGGTTTCCGCGAAGGTCGCCGTGGGCAGAATGACTTTTGCGTAACCTTTACCAGCATAGGGATTGAGGGAAATCACCAGTTCTGCGCCCTGCAAGGCTCGCAGCGCCGCCGCCCCGTCCCAGCAGTCCAGTTCTGGCTCCACCCCCAATAACACATAGGCTTTACGCGGTGTTTCCAGCATGGCTCGGGCGTCGAGACCAGCCAGCGACGCTAACTGACCACCCGCCAACCGGTGCGGCACGGCGCCAGCCAGCCAGCCGCCGACTGAATTGGCCGCTTCCGGCAAATAACCCAGCCGAGCGCCCGTCTGCGCCGCCACGAAGCCTGCCAGCGCCCGCAGGTGAGCAAACGCCGGATGAGCGACCGCGAGATTGCCTAACAATACGGTTGCCGGTGCATGGTTGACCAAGCGAGCAGCAATGGTGCCTTCGGCTTCGTCCGGCGCCCCGACAGCAAGACCCACCAGATTGTCCGGCAACGCCACGCCTTTTAAGGCGGCAACCGCTTGGGCCACGCCGGCCAAGGCCGAAATCATGCCGACCGGATCGGCGATCACCTTGGCGGCCACCGGGAACCGGAAGTCAAAATCACGGGGATTGATAAACATGATCTGCCCGCCCGCCAGCGCCGCCTTGCGCAAGCGATGCCCCGCGAGCGGTTGTTCCATCCGCACGTTGGACCCGATCAGCAGCGCCGCCTTAACCTTTTCCAGGTCTTCCAGCGTCTGACCGAGCCACGGAAACACCGGAGCGGCGTTCTGATCGCTGAAATCGGCTTGTCGCAACCGATGATCAATATTCACGACGCCCAGACCCCTCGCCAGCTTCTGCGCCAGATACAGTTCTTCGACGGTCGCCGTTGGCGCGATCAGAAAACCCACGGATTCAGGGCCATGCCGGGCGATGACTTCCTTCAAACCGGCAGCCGCCGCTTCCAGCGCTGTTTCCCATTCGACCGGAGCGCCTTTCAGCAGCGGTTTGCCCAGCCGGTCATCGCTATAGATGCCTTCGTAACTGAAGCGGTCACGGTCGGAAAGCCAGGTCTCGTTGATCGATTCGTTCTCGCGCGGCGCGACCCGCATCACTTGACCGCGCAGAATATGGATGAAGATGTTGGAGCCGATCGAATCATGCGGGGCGATGGCGGGGTGTTGGACATATTCCCAAGAACGGCCCTTGTAACGGGACGGCTTGGCGGTCAGCGCTCCGACCGGGCAGAGATCAATAACGTTGCCCGACAATTCCGAAGCCACGCTGTGCGCTACGTAAGTGCCGATTTCCACGTTTTCGCCACGCCCGGTCGCACCCAGTTCCCGCAGCCCGGCGATTTCCTCACCAAAACGCACACAGCGGGTGCAATGAATGCAGCGGGTCATTTCCGTCGCGATCAGCGGGCCGATGTCCTTGTCCCGCACCACCCGTTTGCGCTCAGCGAAGCGCGAGGCGTCGCCGCCATAACCCAGCGCCACATCCTGCAATTCGCATTCGCCGCCTTGGTCGCAAATCGGGCAGTCCAGCGGATGATTGATCAGCAAAAACTCCATCGTGCCTTTCTGGGCGGCCAGCGCCTTGGGCGAGTCGGTGTAAACCTTCATCCCCTCCATCACCGGGGTCGCGCAGGCCGGCAACGGCTTGGGCGCTTTCTCCACCTCGACCAGACACATCCGGCAATTGGCGGCGATGGACAGTTTTTTGTGGTAGCAGAACCGGGGGATGACAATACCCGCCGCATCGGTGATCTCGATGAGCATCGCGCCCTTGCGCGCCTTCAGCGGGATGCCGTTGACTTCGATGTTGACCTGTTCCTCGCTCATCTTTTACCCACTGTGCGACCGTGTTGGTAGTTTCGCGGCTTATGCGGCCAGCGCCGTCGCGCCAGCGACCA
>JAJHPN010000356.1 GCA_020890855.1 Candidatus Contendibacter sp.
CGTATCTAGCCAGCAGGCTGCGGTATAGCGTGTGATCGCCGCCCGCCCGTTTCAGGCCGGCGACGGTATCCAGCAGACCGGTCAACTCCGGCAGCGCCGATGCAGATTCAGCGGTTAAGGCCACGGTTGGCGGTTGCGCCGTTGCATCCGGCGACTGTGGCAGCCAGCGCCGCAAAGTGGCGAATAGCCGATCAGGGTTAATGGGTTTGGCGAGTTGATCATTCATCCCGGCATCCAGACAGCGTTGTCGATCCTCAAGCGCCGAGTGTGCGGTGAGGGCAATGATCGGCAGAGTGCGAAAACGGGGATCGGCTCGTATCCGTCGGGCCGCTTCGCAACCGTCCAGTTCCGGCATTTCGACATCCAGCAGCGCCAGATCAAACGGTTGGCCGTCCAGACCCAGCGGCAGACGCTCCAGCGCCTCCCCACCATGATTGACCACCACGACCTGCGCTCCCGCTTTTTTCAGCAGCCGGGCAGTAATGATCTGATTGATCTCGTTATCCTCGGCCAGCAGCAGCCGGATTCCAGCCAGGCTGGAATCCGGCAGGATTCCGGGAGGAGAGGAACGGAGTGTGTCGTTCATCGGCCAGCCATGTTCCATATTTCTAAGAGATTGCACAATAAAACTAACTATTTGATTTATATATTATTAATACCGTATTTTAACCGGTTTTTTATTTGCCAAGCCAATTTCTATCCGGTTCCATAGATAAAATTTTGCTGGAAAATCAATGAAAAATTCCTCGACAGTCTCTAAGCGGGCATTGTTTCTTTCTGGGATTTGGCGATCCTTCATCCCAGCCCGCAACCCTTTTTCTCGAAAAAATCGAGGACGGCCTCATCGCTCTTCATGGCGATTTCGACGGGTGGATGGGTGAGCGGGCAGTCTCTGAGATAAATACCCTCTTCAGACGCATCCAGGTGCCACTGCAAAGGGAGGCCGCTTTTTATCAACGCCGCCAAGGGCGCCAAGTCGGTGACCGCCGTCTCGTTGAGGTTGAGAAACCGCAGTTCCGCTAGCTTGGCCAAAGGGGCCACATCGGCGACTGGCGTCTCGGCGAGATTGAGTTGCCGCAATCCCACCAATCCAGACAAAGGCGCCAGATTAGCGACCGGTGTCTGCGCGGCTTTGAGTCTCCGCAGTTCCGTCAGCCCGGATAGCGGCGACAGGTCCGTAACCCCCGTACCCCCAATACTAAGATCTTGTAAACACACCAGCCCGGCCAGGGGAAACAAATCGGTCACATGCTTGCACTGGACGTTAAGCGCTTGCAGTTCCGTCAACCCGGCCAGCGGCGACAGGTCAGTGACTGGCGTGCTGGAGCTGTCAAGGATCTGCAATTCCGTCAGCCCGGCCAGCGGCGACAGGTCAGTGACTGGCGTGGCGCAGACATTGAGCCGCTGCAAGTGCTTCAATCCAGCCAGGGGGGACAAGTCGGACACATTTGCCCTGAGGAAATCAAGGCAGCGCAGCTTCGTCAATTTGGCCAGGGGCGCCAGATCCGCCACGGGCGTGAACGCGAAATTGAGTTCTTGCAATTCCGCCAGCCCGGCCAGCGGGGACAAATCGACGACCTGGGTACTCGAAAATTCAAGCTTTCGCAGCCCCCTCAGCCCGGCCAGCGGGGACAAATCGGCGACCGGCGTCATCGAAACATTGAGCCATTGCAACCCGGCCAGCCCGGCCAGCGGGGACAGGTCGCTGACCTGCGTTCTCCAGGCACCGAGCCTTTGCAACCGCGCCAGCCCGGCCAAGGGCGCCAGATCGGCAATGGGCGTCCAGTTGACATTGAGCACCCGCAATTCCGTCAACCCGGCCAATGGGGACAGGTCGCTGACCTTGGTGTCCGTGAGGCGGAGCGTTTGCAAGCCTGTCAACCCGGCCAGCAGGGACAGGTCGGTAACCTTCGTACCCGAGAGGTCGAGGGTTTGCAAACCCGCCAGCCCAACCAGCGGGGACAGGTCTTCCAGGTTGGTCCGATTAGCAAGACCACCGTCCAGCCAGAGCTTCTTGAGCCGCGTCAGGCCGGCAAATGGATTGCGGGCCGCCGTGGGCGCGAGGTGGGCGATATTGTTCCTGGGGCCGTTATTTCTGGTGTCTTTGGGCACCTCCCCATCCCACCAATGCCGTGCGAACGACAATTCCTCCAGCCATGTCAATTCTCCAAGCGCCTCCGGCACTTCGGTCAATCCGCAATGCCCCAGATCCAGAAAGGGCGCACGAGTTTTCTTATTTTCGGCGATCAGTTGTAAGGCTAGTTCAGGCATGATGATACCTTGGTAGGTTAGTCTAGT